>DATKVT010000226.1 GCA_035529935.1 Williamwhitmania sp.
TTCTGAAGAGATACCGCTACCGTTGTCTTTTATGGTGATGGATAAAAGGTCCAACAAGATGTCCTCCACAATGGATATCTCCACAAGTGTAGCCTTTGCACGAATGGAGTTTTGGGCAATGTCAAGAATATGTAGTGCTAAATCTTTCATACGTCAGTCAACCATTACGGAGCGACCTCCGGCTCCTTTTAATGCAAGCTTAAGTTCATCAAAGGAAGGTTCCTCAACCATTAAAGATGTATAAACTTCTCCGATACCTTCAACAAAGTGAGCATCTGAATTTTGCAAAAAGGAATATTTTTTAAGGTAACCGTTTCTTCCTAAGAACTCTTTTTTGCTCGTATGTTTAGAAATTTCCACCCCATCGATTGGTAAATCGGTCGGAATAAAGCCCAGCTGGCTTATAATGCTGAACTTTGTCTTGTTAATATGCGCAGGAATAAACAATCCACCAAGACGGTGAACCTCCTTCTCTAAACTGTCTATGCTAACAGTAAGTGCAGAAATTAAAGGTGCGTCAACCTCCTTAATGATATTTTCATCGCGATCAACCACTACCTGATAGCCAAACAGTGCAGGGTTATTTCGCTGGCCGCTGGGGTAATTCTGCTCAAGATAAAGTTGAAAGATAGAAAGGACTTCCAGTGTTGGAAAAAAGGTGAGACAGTGAACCTCCTCCTTTGTGGTGACCTCTGCCCCAAGGATGGTGGCAATGCCGACCTCCCGAGCAAGTTCCTGCACCAACTCACAGTGAAGGGTTGTATTGTGGTCCGTTACTGCAATTACGTCAAGACCAACTTCCTTTGCTTGGGCAACAAGCACCGTGGGGCTCATTTCAAGAGAGCCACAGGGGGAAAGTACCGTATGCAGATGTAAATCGGCCTTAAAGACCCTCATTGCTTAATGTAATAGATTGTAGAGTTTACCTGTAATATCAAATGTGGGTATGGAAGTCCCCAAAACGGGAATCCCTTCAACATTGCTCTGCTCAGCAGTGTCAACCTCGGGTTGTTGACCACCAACAAGGATTACAGCAGCCAATTCCTTCAGCGATGCAATAGCCATTACATTCTTATGTGTTTGCAAGGTAATCCATACCATACCTGCTTCAGCATTGCCCATTACATCGCTAAGTAAATCGGAGGTATACCCTCCAATTACATCACGGCTTAAGCCTTCCGCTCCCGAGTAAACCTTCAGATTGAGCTGGCTAACAATATCAGAGACTTTCATTATCGGCTCCTTTTTTATGACAATTCTTAATAAACTTATCCTTGCCCCAAATTTTCTCCATTATTCGGTAGGCATGATCACTCCCTAACATACCCGTTCTTTCCATCATCCGTTGAACGTAGATACACTGAGAAACGGTCGCTCGGTTTTGGACAATGTCTTCAGCCAAAGCCTGACATGAAGGGGCACCGCATACACCACAATCCACGCCTGGTAAATAACACATAACCTTTCTCGCCCGCTGCATTTTTCGCATAGCCTTGGCCATGTCCACGTCGAGCATATACATCGAACGTGGCTTAATTTCTGTACTCAGGCGAATGTGACGCATAAGGTATGGCTCATAGGTATCAATCGAACTTCGCGAAATGGAAGCGGCTCTCGCCTCAACCGATGGAGCTTTGCCAGCTCTTTTACCTAATCTCTCAACAGTCAGAAAGCGATTAGAGGTAGTTAAAACTCCTCCTGCACAGCTCTGATCACATGCTCGCAGCTCTAAAAAATCGATATCACTTATTTCCTCATTTTCCAACTTTTCGAGAAACTCGATTACATTATGAACCTCATCAATGGCCAAGCAACGTCCTAGTGAATGGTCGGCCTCACCATTGGTAAGGCTCCATAGTATCTCCTTAGAAACAAGGTGGCTTCGGTTAACATCAACCCCAGCATCCTTTGACCTTTGCCTGAGCGCCTTGTGAACTCTATTGAAAATAAAGTCCATGTTAATTACACCGTTAATTCGCGATCGACCCTCACCTACTGGGGCTTTTATAGCTGCAATCTTAGCTGCACAAGGCGTTATATAAAAAACACCTATCTCCTCCTCCTTTGCTCCATTATCCATCAAAACTTTTCGGCAGTATATAGCCGAAACATCCAGAGGTGGCCGTAGTAGCATTATGTTTTCGACCATAGAGGGAAATTTCACCTGAATGAGCCGAATAATTGCAGGACAAAACGAGGAGATTAGCGGCTTGTTCGCGATCGCAGACTCATACTCATGCTGCGCCCGATTTAAAACGGTGGCACCATGTTCAACCTCATACACCCAAGTAAATCCCAAGTCCATGAGACTGCTATAGAGCTCGCCTGGAGAAATCTCATCTGGAAATTGTCCTATTAGAACCGAAGGCACAAGGGCCACGCGATGTTTGTAATCAAAGATACGTTGAAAGTCATCTTGCTCAATAATGATAGCGTGCACTGGGCATACCCTAAAACACTCCCCACAATCTATGCACCGATCTTCAATTAGGTTAGCTTTACCATCGAACACCCGTAACGCTTCAGTAGGACAAACCCGCATACAGTGTGAGCAACCGATGCAGACATCCTTCAATATTTTTAATGCATGGTGAAAAAACATTTTTTCCATACACTATGCCTCTTGGCTGTTTAATAATATGGTTATTTCCAGCGTAGTTCCACTACCTACCTCGCTGGTAATTTCAAACTTGTCGGCGTTAAAATCAATATTGGGAAGCCCCATTCCTGCACCAAAACCCATCTCCCGAACTTCCGGAGAGGCAGTGGAAAAACCCTTCTGCATAGCAAGAGGAATATTAGGAATCCCAGGACCTTCATCTATTAGCCTCATTACAATCTTTTTGGTATCAATGTTGGCAAAAATGGTTCCCCTGAATGCATGAGCGACAATATTTACCTCCGCTTCGTACAAGCATACCACCACCCGCTTCACAATTTTTACATCCACATTCAACTGCTTCAAAACCTTTTTTATTTGGCTTGAAGCGTAACCAGCGCGGGCAAAATCTCCCCCCTCAACCTTATATTCAAAGTTCATCGACATGACGTGGTCTAATATACTGGTTTTAAGCCAGCTTTATACAACTCTCCGGCTACAAAAAAAAGGGTATTCTTCGAGCGAAGAATGGCAATATCACACTCTTTTGCCAGCTCCACCATCTCCGTTGTAATTGGTTTGTTTCTAACAATGAGTACACAGGGAATGTCAGACATTTCAGCTGTTCGGATAGACTGCAAGTTCGAAAGGCCGGTAATCAAAATGAGTTTATCGCACTGAACGGTTAACACATCACTCATTAAATCCGACGAAAAAGCAAACTCAACATCGGTGCCCAGCAGCTCCTCACCACACACCACCTCACCTTTCACTGTTTCACATATCTCCCTCAAGGTCATACTCTTGCAATTTGGCTTAAAGAAATAATAGAATAGCTGTTGATTACTTTGATTCAGCTGGTAAAAATACGAACAAATTGCATTTTTTGTTATACCGCAAACAATGTTATTCAACAAACAATAAACTACCTCGCAGCAGAGCTGACGAGGTATTAAAACAAAGACAGTTGCTGACTGTGTATCTTTATATATTCTTTTTCTCGACCTTGCCCCTTTACATACGCTTGTATTGTAGATTCATCTCCATGCTTACCTACT
>DATKVT010000227.1 GCA_035529935.1 Williamwhitmania sp.
AGAAGTTAGAAGAAGTTAGAAGAAGTTAGAAGAAGTTAGAAGAAGTTAGAAGAAGTTAGAAGAAGTTAGAAGAAGTTAGAAGAAGTTAGAAGAAGTTAGAAGAAGTTAGAAGAAGTTAGAAGAAGTTAGAAGAAGTCTTAGCGAAGCGAAGATCCCGCGACAACGAGGTTAAAGAATTAAGAGAATGTAGAGACGCACGATCGTGCGTCTACCAACAAACCGGCAAACCGCGAAGCGGTTTAATATGAATAGCCCCGGGCTTAAGCCCGGGGTAAGCAAGCCACACCAAGAGCAAGCGGTGCACGCACATAAGGTTGTTTAAATCTACCTGCCCTCCATGCACCGCAATATTTGAAAGATATTTGGCTGCTTTCCCATTTTTTCAATTCTCAAATTTCCAAATCGTTTTACATCATCCGACTCAACGCCTTTCAATCGTCTTTCATGCATTAAACCAGAATATTCGTATCTTGGTCATACTCAAAACCTAAAACAAAGCACCATGAAAAGATTCTCCACCGTTTTAGTAATGGCAATGTTTACTATACTTATGGCCTCTGTGGTCACATCGTGCAACCAAAAAGCCGAAGAGAAAGAGGACAACACCACCTATCTTGAGGAGATAACCATTGCCCAGCTGCAGCAAGGGTACAAGGAGGGTAAGTTCACCGTTGAGCAGGTGGTTAGCGATTACCTAAGTAGAATTGAGACGATCGACGAGAGTGGCCCAACCTTAAATGCTATTATCGCCATAAATCCCGATGCCATTAAGATTGCCAAAGAGCTCGACAGGGAGATGAAAGAGGGAAAGCCCCAAGGTCCGTTGTTTGGAGTTCCGGTAATTTTAAAGGACAATATAGATACAAAGGATTCCATGCCCACAACGGCTGGTGCAGTAGTTCTAAAAAACTCATTCGTTGGCAGGGATAGCTGGATTGCCGCCAAGCTGAGAGCAGCAGGGGCAATTATTATAGCGAAATCAAATCTTAGCGAATGGGCTAATTTTAGATCAAGCTTCTCCTCGAGCGGATGGAGTGGATATGGAGGACAAACAAGAAACCCCTATGAGCTCGATCGGAACCCTTGCGGTTCAAGCGCCGGGTCGGGAGTAGCCGTTTCGGCCAATTTGTGTGAGTTTGCCATTGGGACCGAAACCAACGGCTCCATTGTATGTCCATCAAACAATAACGGCATTGTGGGGCTCAAACCCACGGTAGGCCTTATTAGCAGAACGGGCATAATCCCCATCTCCTTTACACAGGATACCCCCGGCCCCATGGCACGATCGGTGGAGGATATAGCCACTTGCTTGGGTGCAATGGTGGGGCGTGACTCCTCCGATTCTAAAACCCTTCAGCCCGATGCCAAGTTCTATACCGATTACACCCAATTTCTGAAGAAAGATGGCCTTAAAGGCAAGAGAATTGGGCTACTGACCAACGTGTCAGGATTTCACTTCAAGGTGGACGAATTGATGCAAAAGGCAGTGAAGGATATGAAGAGTGCCGGGGCTGAAATAGTGGAGGTAAATATGCCCATCGATGGTAGCGTAGAGGCAGCATCGTTTCAGGTTTTGCTGTATGAATTCAAGGATGGACTGAACAGCTACTTTAAATCGCTTGGCAGCAATGCGCCTGTAAAAAGCCTTGAGCAGCTCATCGAATTTAACAAGACCGATTCCGTTGAGCTAAGATTCTTCGACCAGCATCTATTGTTATTGGCACAATCGAAGGGCGATTTGAATAGCCCGGAGTATAAGAAATCCCTTGCTCTCATGCTCAAAGCAATGCGGCAAGATGGCATCGACAAGGTGATGAAGGCCAACAATCTCGATGCACTCATGGCTCCAACAGGAAGCCCGGCGTGGAAAACCGATGAGGTAAACGGTGATAACATTCTTGGAAGCAGCTCTTCCTATGCTGCCATTGCAGGTTACCCAACCATTTCGGAACCCATGGGCTTTATTGATGGCCTTCCGGTAGGGGTATCATTCATTGGGAAGGCTTGGTGTGAGCCCACATTGATAGAGATTGCCTATGCCTACGAGCAAGCAACAAAGCATAGAATGAAGCCTGAGTTTAAAGAGTAAAAGGAGGTCAGATTTTCAAGTCTAGCTATGAGGTGAAATTTGTGCATCTATGCATTTATCACCCTGCCGTTGGTTACAATCGTCCTTAATGAGGCGGAATAATACCGTGCATAACAGCGTACTGTATTGCCTCGGCAGAGTTGCTAACCTCCAACTTTTCAATAATCCGCTGTCGGTGCGTATTTACGGTGTTTACGCTTATATAGAGCTTGTCGGCAATTTCCTTGCTTATCAGGCCTTTGGCTATAAGCCCAAGAACTTCCTTCTCCCGTTTGCTCAGGTTTAGAGGCAGATTCTCCTCCATACTTGGGATAGGAAAAAGGAAGAGTTCTCCCGTTTTTAGGTTTACCAGCCTGCTACGTACCGGGGCGTCCAAATCCTGATCCGGGGAAATATCCATGAGTCCAAGCGCCAGCCAAACGTTGCCTCGTTTGTCCAGTTCAAGCGCCATTTGCTGTTCAATCACCCGAATATATTTCCCTCCTGAACTCAGAATACGGTAGTCGGATAGCAGTTTGTAGTTTTTCTTTTCCTCAGTTGGTAGGTCAATGGCAAACTGCATGTAGAAGTTGCCGGCCTCCATCATGCTCAAAAAGTCGTCAGGGTGGATACGCCGGTTCATGTAGTCGTTACCCTCAGCGTGGGCTTCCTCTATTTTCCACCCAAATACCGATTCGTAGCGTTTCGACAGGTATAGGTGCTTCCGCTGGTATAGATCGAAAATGGAGATAGCGCTGGTTTCAATAATATCCACCAGCTGGAGCATCTCAATATGCTTTTTTAACAGCGAGTAATCCAGATCGACGGGTGAAAACTCCTGTTGATTCATTATCCGGTCATATTCCTTATGCAAATTCTGAAGCCTATTATCCATGAAATTACTGATTTATCAGTATTGATGTTATCGGCGTGATAAATGACCTTTGTTCTGTATTAATTATTTATCAAAAATAGTAAAATGGAACGACTTAGAGATACTATTGATTCGCTTACTCTCATGGTTAAAGGGTTGCTAGATGGTGTAAGCAGCTGCCTACGTTTTCTTTTTGCAGCAGTGTTGCTTTTCAATTCCAGTATTTTAGCAGGATGGGCGCAGCAACCCATTCAAACAATAAAGGGAACTGTGATGGATCGAGAAACGCAGGTTTCGCTTCCGGGAGCCACGGTGGTGGTGCTGCATACCGATCCTGTTTTGGGCACAGTTACCGATGCGAATGGGAATTTTCGCATTCCCAACGTGCCCGTTGGGCGTTACGATATTCAGGTAAGTTTTGTTGGTTACGAAACCTTTACCGCACGTGAAGTTATGGTGGGTTCTGGGAAAGAGGTTGTGCTAAATTTGGGGCTTAAGGAAGCTGCTGTGGCAATGGATGCGGTGGTGGTTAAGGCTGGGAGCAATAAGGAACGACCACTAAATTCTATGGCCACGCTTAGCGCTCGTCAGCTTAGCGTTGAGGAGTCGCAGCGCTATGCAGGTGGGCTTGACGATCCGGCTCGGCTTGCCACTGCTTTTGCAGGGGTGGCGGGTAATTTCAGCGGAAATGGTATTGCCATCCGAGGCAACTCTCCGCAGGGACTGCTTTGGCAGCTGGAGGGGGTAGAAATCTCCAATCCCAGCCACTTTGCCAATATTACCACCTTTGGCGCCGGAGGCATTACAGCCCTTAGCAGCATGATGCTTTCCAACTCCGACTTTTTTACCGGTGCATTTCCGGCAGAGTATGGCGATGCCCTTTCGGGCGTTTTCGACCTAAGGTTGCGAACAGGTAACTCCGATAGGCGTGAGTCTACCGTTCAGGTTGGAACCATTGGGTTGGACTTCTCCTCGGAGGGCCCTTTTCGTAAGGGTGGTAGTTCAACCTACCTTTTCAACTACCGCTACTCCACATTCAGCCTCATATCTTCCTTTCTTCCAGAAGATGCTGGTGGAATCAGGTATCAGGACCTCTCCTATAAGCTGAACTTTCCCTTAAAAAATAGTGGCGGAACCATCTCGTTCTGGGGACTTCTTGCCGGAGATAAATCACCGCAAAAGGCTGAAACCGACTCGCTGAAGTGGGAATTCAATCAGGATAGAGAGAAGGGGGTAAATAACCTGTTTAACGGAGCAATGGGGCTAACCTTTCGTCGTTCCGTAGGGCAATCGCTATTCAATACCACGGTGGCGGTATCGGGTAATGGAATCACCTCCACGCTCGATAGCCTTAACCACGATCTGCTTCTTGCACGCAAGCAGGACGTGGAAGGGCGGGAACTACGCTATTCGTTCAATAGCTTTGTTACCCATAAGTTTAGCCCTACTTTGGTAACCAAAACGGGCATCTCCGCTAACTTGTTGAGCTACCGGATTAAGCTTATTCACTCTCCCGGAGCCACCCTTCCTCTCGATACCGTTGTCAATGACCGCGGAAATCGTTGGCTACTGCAGGCATATTCGCAGTGGAAGTGGGAACCGGTATTCTGGCTAACGGTAAATGCGGGTGTTCATACACAGCATTTCACGCTCAATGGGGAAACAACGCTTGAGCCACGGATTGGTATTCGTGCTGCATTGGGCAAGCGGAGCAGCATTGGCATTGCATACGGGAACCATAGCCGTTTGGAGATGCTTCAGCTATACCTGTTGGAGCATGAATATGCTTCGGGTATTACTCAACCCAACACCAAGCTTAAGATGGCTCGGGCAAACCACCTAGTGTTGAGCTACGATTTGGCCATCTCCTCAACTATGCGCTTGAAGGTAGAGCCTTACTATCAGCAGCTCTACAATATTCCGGTAATACCCGATAGCTCTTGGAGCGTGCTTAATCTTGAGAAGGATTGGTTCTTCAGCGACTCCCTTTCAAACTCGGGTAAGGGGCGAAATTATGGTGTCGATGTTACGCTGGAACGCTTTCTCAGGAATGGTTACTACTTTCTGTTCACCGCCTCCCTATTTGAGTCGCGCAATAGCAGTGGTGATGGTGTATGGCGAAGCACCCGCTACGATAAGCGTTACGTGACGAACTTGCTCGGAGGAAAGGAGTGGATGGTTGGCCGCAGCAAGGCAAACGTGCTTGGCGTCAACGCCCGCATTAGTGCCTTTGGTGGCGACCATATTTCTCCGCTTGATTACGGTGCCTCTGTTGCATCGGGTGAAGTGATCTACGATGAGAACCATGCCTTTGCTAACCGTAAGCCCGATATTGTGAGCTGCGATCTTACTGTAAGCTACCGAATCAATAGGAAAAGCCACGCCTCCACATGGTCTGTTAAAATACTAAACCTCTTGGGTGCGAAGGAATACTATGGTTACCGAATGAATCTCCAGACTGGACGTCCAGAGATGGAGTCGGAGGCGGTAATGGTTCCCAATATCAGCTACAAGTTGGAGTTTTAATGTAATGGAGTGTCTCCCCTATTTGAGAAAGTGATATTTAAATTTCTTCAACCATTTTTTGGAGCCTTTCGATATCGGAATCGAACTCATCTGCGATCTCCACCGGAAATAGTCCAAAGCCCTTAAGCCGGCTTGAGTTGGTATCGCAGAGTATCTCCCACATGGCAGCTTTTTTGGAGGAAATCACCCTTTGGATATCAACCTCTGTGGGTGCTAGTGTATATTTCTTAGCTAATTCACCAATGTAGGCCTTAATTTCTTTTGCAATCAACATGCAATTGCTAATGCGTTGCTCATCAACATTGTTGACAATTCGATACATAGTCAACTTACTTGGATTGCTCAGCACCTGCTCAATTTCGTTAACGTATTTCTCAACCAAAAGAAGCGATGACGAAATGGAACGCCTGTGATTTGCGGATAGAGGTATTTTACTCATTGCTAGGTTCGCAGGGTGGCAATAAGGCGCATTGGGTTGAGCAGTAGCCCAAGAGCATGGTTAATGTTTGTGCAAACAACATCGGCATGAATCAGGCATTTCATTGATGCTCCCTCCAGCTGAATAAGGCCAATGCTTAATGAGGCAGTTTTTAGCATTAGGGCATCATTCAGCCCATTGCCAATGGCGATGGTGCGATCTTTCCCAAGCTTGGTGACGTACTTCTTTTTCTGCTTGTCTTGCTGCCCACTGCTTAAAATTTTAATCTTGCAGCTAATTTCCTTTAGCTCATTCCTTGCAGTGCCATACGTGTCGGCGGTAACTACATGAATAGCAATTTTACTCTCCAGCAGCTTTAGCAGGTTGATTGTCTCAGGATCGATTTTGCCATCATTGGCAAGTGTTCCATTAACGTCTAAAACTAGATGCTCTGCTTCTAATTTTTGCTTTGATGGAATATTAACGGTAATCATAATTACAATATGTTGGTTAGTAATAATTCAGATCGAGTTACATTCCACCGTTGAAGGGAGTTTCAGTGGATATTTTCCAGTCAGTGTTGCTGCAATTAGGTAATGGCATTGATCCTGAATGTGTTATACTTTACTGTGGACTAATAACTGATTTGACCAGCTGTGACAAAGTTTAAATTCAGCATAATCAACATTTACACGCTGGAGAATGTTTACCACGGTGACAGCTTCACTGGTGATTAGGAGGATAAAAAAAGAGGGTGCTTCAAAATTTGAAGCACCCTCTTCTTATATTATAGTCTGATCGCTAGCGAATAATGCTGAACATTCTGCTCCAGCGAATATTTGATGGAAACGATTTATCCTTGTTGAGCGATAGCCAGATGAATGATGCTTTACCAACAATATGATCCTCAGGAACAAATCCCCAGAAGCGGGAGTCGGCGGAGTTGTGCCGGTTGTCGCCCATCATAAAGTAGTAATCCATCTTAAAGGTGTAGTGGTCAGCCTTTTCGCCGTTAATGTAGATAGAGGAATCCTTTACCTCCAGCGTATTGTGCTCGTACACCTTAATAATCCGGTTGTATATGGGTAAATTCTTCAGCGTAAGTTCAACAGTTGCTCCTTTTTTGGGTATCCACAGCGGGCCAAAGAAGTCCTCGGTCCAGGGGTAATCGCTGCTAAATGGAAATATCATTTTGGTCATCTGCCCAATGGCTGTATCCTCATACTTGTCCACCGAAACCACGTTGGGAAGCTGCTTCATCTGCTCCACATTCTCGGCGGAGAGGTGCAGCTGGTCGTAGGAGGAGTTGCTTGGGTTGAACGTTCTCTCGTCGTCGGGAATGCCCATCTGGTCGAGATAAATATCGTTGATTCGAGTTCCGTTGGTTCTCACAAAGTAGTGGTACTGCAAGCCGGGAATATCAACTTGTGGTTTCCCGTTGATAAATACTGAATCGTGGATTACCTGAATGGTGTCTCCGGGTATGGCCACGCAGCGCTTCACGTAGTTTTCACACTTATCAACTGGACGGTAAATAATTCTATTTTTAAAGTTCTGCCAAATGTAGTCGCGCCCATACTGCCGGCAAGCGGTGTAATAGTCTCCATTTGGGTCATCGAGCATTACGGTGTCTCCCTCTGGAAAGTTGAACACCACTACGTCGTTCCGCTTAACATGGCCAAAACCAAGAAGTCTTTTATATGGCCACTGAATCCAATCCACAAACGAGGGGGTTGAACTGGTAAGTGGGAGTGTGTGATGAACAAAAGGAAAGGAGATTGGGGTGTTGGGCAGCTTGGGGCCGTAAGCAACCTTGCTCACAAACAGGTAGTCTCCAACCAGCAACGACTTCTCCATGGAGGAGGTGGGAATGGTGTAGGCCTCAATGAAAAACATTCGAATAAGTGTGGCCGCAATGGCTGCAAAAATAAGTGCATCAACCCACTCAGCCGCAGAGCTGCGCTTGCCCTTTTCCACGTTTCTCTTCTTCCAGAAGGTCCAGTTTACCTTTTGAGTTATGTAGTAGTCAAAAATGATGCCCAGCCCGATTAGGAGGTAGTAGTTCCCAATCCAAACCACCCATAGCACAAAAATGAGCGATGTGAGGCTAAACTTGAAATACTTGGTTTTAAGAAAGGCTAAAATGCTTTTCATGCGTATGTCAGTTAGTTATAATTTCAGACTAAATTCTAATCTTTGAACAGATTCCCATCCTCAAGACAAGACTTGTAGATCAGGTCCATTACACCTATTTTGTTGAAGCCGTGTTGCATTTAACCGTAACTATAGCTTAAGCAAATCGGTCATACCAAACACACCTTTTTTATCTATTACAAATTCTGCCGCTAATATGGCACCAAGGGCAAGCCCCTTGCGGCTTTTTGCGGCATGGGTAAAGGTAATCTCGTCCACATCCGATGCATAAACAACGCTATGGGTGCCTGGAACGCTGCCTTCGCGGTGTGATGTAATGGAAATTTTGTTTTCAGCTTTTTGGGGGGCGAGAACCCATCCATCCATGCCGGGAAGCTCCTTTGATATAAGTTCGGTAAGGGTAATGGCCGTTCCAGATGGGGCATCAAGTTTTTGCGTGTGGTGAATCTCCTCCACGGCAACGGAATACCCTTGCGCTTTCCCCATAAGGGAAGCAAGGAGCTGATTCACCCGAAAAAATATGTTTACACCCAAGCTGTAGTTGGAGGAGTAAAAGAGCGTTCCTCCAAGCTGCTTACAAAGTGCTGCGGCATCGGGAAAATGTTCGACCCAGCCAGTTGAACCCGATACTATGGGTTTGCCAGCATTGAGGCAGGAAACAACATTCTGATAGGCGGATTTAGGGGAGGTAAACTCAATGGCCACGTCCACAGCGGCAAGCTTTTCGGCGGTGAGATCGGCCAAATTATCTTGGTCGATAATTAGAGCCACTTCATGGTGTCGTTCTTTGGCAATGGTCTCAATTTCCCGACCCATCTTGCCGTACCCAATGAGGGCTATTTTCATCCTTGCAGTTTTTCTGAAAATTCGGATAAAGATAAAAAAAAGGGCCTTTACCAAAGCCCTTTTTGCGTTTTTTAGCTAACCGGAACTAGCTTGTATGCTGTATTACAAAGACCGGAGTCGTTTGTAAGGTGCCTATTTTACCTGCTTAACAATGGCATCGAATGCCTCGGGGTGGTTCATTGCGAGGTCGGCCAATACCTTACGGTTAATGGCGATACCTTTTTTAGCAACCATTCCCATGAATTCGGAATAAGTCATTCCGTGCGCTCTTACAGCCGCGTTGATTCTCTGAATCCAGATACCGCGGTAGATTCCCTTTTTCTTTTTACGGTCACGGTATGCGTAGCCTAAACCTTTCTCAAGGGTATTTTTTGCTACCGTGTACACATTACCTCTAGCGCCAAAGTTCCCTTTGGTTTGTTTGAGGATTTTTTTCCTTCTAGCTCTCGACGCAACCGCGTTTACTGACCTTGGCATTTTTTTTCGATTTTTGAATGATTAGCGGCCTTAAATGGCACTTAGTTGCTAGTTCACTCGGTTAAAACTAAAGTAAAAATTTCTCTAATCAGAAAAGTAACAGAATACTACTTTGCAAGAAGAGCTTTAACTCTTTTTGTATCCACCTTGCTTACCGTGTCAGTATGCGTAAGGAATCTCTTCCTTTTTGTAGACTTCTTGGTAAGGATGTGGCTCTTGAAGGCATGTTTTCTTTTCACCTTTCCGGTTCCGGTCAAAGAAAATCTCTTCTTTGCGCCGGAATTTGACTTCATCTTTGGCATTTAAGTCTGATATTTATTTGTTAAACCACCATTACTTTTTCTTTACTACCACCGGCTTTGGAGCAATGAACATAATCATTCGCTTGCCCTCCAACCTTGGAAGTTGCTCAACCTTTCCAGCCTCCTCCAAATCCTGAGCAAAGCGGAGAAGTAAAATTTCTCCCTGCTCTTTAAAGAGGATAGAACGACCCTTGAAGAATACGAAAGCCTTCACCTTGGCTCCCTCTTGAAGGAATTTCTCAGCGTGCTTCAGCTTAAAGTTGTAATCATGCTCATCGGTATTTGGTCCAAACCGAATCTCCTTGACAACAATCTTCGAGGCTTTTGCTTTTAGCTCCTTCTGCTTCTTTTTTTGCTGATACAGAAACTTCTGATAATCAACAATTCGGCAAACAGGCGGATCGGCGTTTGGTGAAATTTCAACCAAGTCAAGCTCAAGATCCAGAGCCATTTGTACTGCCTCTTTAACAGGGAAAACACCTGGATTCTCAATGTTCTCTCCTACAACCCTAACCATTGGAGCACGAATGCCCTCGTTGATGGCATGCTGTTGGTCCTTTTGCTGCCCGGGTCTTGGCATATTACCTCTTCCGGGTCTGAATAGTTGTGCTATGTTTAGTCCTCCGTCGTTGGTTAAACTTATATTTCTTCAACTTCCTTCGCCACCTCTTGGGTCAGGAACTTTGCAAAATCTTCCATTGTCATGCTGCCCTTATCACCCTCACCTTGACGTCGAACGGCAACTGTAGAGTCAGCCTCCTCCTTTTCACCTACGATAAGCATAAAGGGAATCTTTTTTAACTCATTGTCCCTTATCTTCTTACCAATCTTCTCGTTCCGGTCGTCAATCAGGGTGCGAATATCGTAATTATTTAGGAATAATGAAACTTTTTTTGCGTAATCATTATACTTTTCGCTGATTGCCAAGATAGCAACCTGATCGGGAGTTAGCCATAGTGGAAATTTGCCAGCGGTATGCTCCAGAAGGACAGCCACAAATCGCTCCATTGAACCAAACGGTGCGCGGTGAATCATGATGGGGCGCTCGCGTCTATCGTCGCTGGTGATGTACTCCAGTTCGAAGCGTTCAGGCAAATTGTAATCTACCTGGATGGTTCCCAGCTGCCACTTACGTCCAATGGCATCCTTTACCATAAAGTCGAGCTTTGGTCCGTAAAAGGCAGCCTCACCCAATTCGGTTGTGGTGGTTAAGCCTTTTTCCGCAGAGGCCTCAATGATGGCTCGCTCTGCTTTTTCCCAGTTCTCATCGCTACCAATATACTTCTCGGTATTGTTGGGGTCACGCAACGAAATCTGTGCGGTGAAATTTTCAAAATCGAGCGTTTTAAAAATGTAAAGCACAATATCGATAACCTTCTTAAACTCGTCCTTCAGCTGGTCGGGGCGGCAGAAGATGTGAGCGTCGTCCTGGGTAAAGCCCCGCACACGGGTAAGACCATGCAGCTCGCCGCTCTGCTCGTAACGGTAAACCGTTCCAAATTCGGCAAAGCGAATGGGGAGATCCTTGTATGACCGTGGTTTGAATTTATATATTTCGCAGTGGTGCGGACAGTTCATTGGTTTTAAAAGAAACTCCTCTCCCTCCTCCGGTGTGTGAATTGGCTGAAAAGAATCCTTTCCATACTTGGCGTAGTGACCTGATGTTACATAGAGGTCCTTGTTGCCAATGTGTGGGGTGATTACCTGCTCGTAGCCATACTTCCGCTGAACCTTTTTAAGAAAGTTCTCGAGACGTTCGCGCAGCTGGGCACCCTTGGGCAGCCACAATGGCAATCCCTGTCCAACACGCTGCGAAAAGGTGAAGAGCTCCAGCTCTCTACCGAGCTTGCGATGGTCTCTCTTTTTGGCCTCTTCCAGCATTAGGAGATACTCGTCGAGCAGCTTCTTTTGTGGAAAAGTGATACCATAGATGCGGGTTAACATCTTGTTGTTTTCATTTCCTCTCCAGTAAGCACCGGCAATG
This sequence comes from Williamwhitmania sp., assembly GCA_035529935.1. Classification (NCBI taxonomy): domain Bacteria; kingdom Pseudomonadati; phylum Bacteroidota; class Bacteroidia; order Bacteroidales; family Williamwhitmaniaceae; genus Williamwhitmania; species Williamwhitmania sp. Next base: position 11,650 of record DATKVT010000227.1, read on the forward strand.
CTTAGAAGCTTTACGGCCTTAATATAGCTGGTATCGGGAAGGTGCGGACCACGGCAAAGGTCGGTAAACTGGCCCTGGGTATAGAAGGTGATAGTTCCATCCTGCAGGTCGTTGATTAGTTCCACCTTGTAGGGATCGCCCTTTTGGGTGTAGGTTTTCAATGCCTCAGCTTTGGTAACATCGCGGCGAACAAACTCCTGCTTTTCGCGGGCTAGCTCCACCATCTTTTCTTCCACCTGAACGAGGTCGGCTTCAGTAATGCTCCTGTCGCCAAGGTCAATATCGTAATAAAATCCGTTCTCAATGGCCGGGCCAATGCCTAGCTTTACGCCTGGAAATGTGATTTCTAGCGCTTCGGCCATCAAGTGAGCAGAGGAGTGCCAAAAGGCATGCTTGCCCTGTTCATCGTCCCATTTATGTAGCTTTATTGTTGAGTCCTGGGTGATTGGACGAGTGAGGTCCAAAACTTGACCATTTACCGTAATCGACAATACTTCCTTTGCCAACCTATCGCTTAGGCTTTTGGCAATTTCCATCCCGGTAACTCCTGCCGGGAATTCCCTAACATTGTTGTCTGGAAAAGTAATCTTTATCATAGTGTAGCAATTGTTTGCTTCAAAAACTACAAAGATAGCAGTTTGACCTTAACTATGGTGTTTGAAGCGTTGGGTTTCGTTTATTTTTTTTGGTTACAAAAAAAAAGGCCCGGGTAGCCGGGCCTATCAATGAGTATGCACCTGACTATTCTATTTTGCTAAGAATGGTATAGCTGGCGAGTTTTCCGTTCTTGTCGTAACTCTCCGACTTAATCAAACCATACTCCTTGGAGTAGTATTCAACTCCTTTGGTAGTCATTGTAAACATCATCTTCACATCCACATTGTAGCTGATTTTGAAGCACTCGAAGGTTCCTGCCGGAGTGGTTATCGATTCCGTCCCCTCCACCTTTCTATTGTAGATTTTCATCTCCATGTTCATGGCGATGGGTGAATTTTCCATTGTCATCTTGATGGTCATGTTGCCATCGGGCAGCTTTTGACCCGGAGTGAGCACTGTGGGCAAATCCAGCGGTGTTCCTTCTATGGTTACATTGGCACCCGAGAAGGATTCCCTCGACTTTGCATCCATGTAGTTGCGCATGTCAATCATGATTACCCCTCCCTTGCAGGTTACACTGTAGTTTGCAGTGCCGGCGGCTTTTCCTTTATCGTCGAAAAAATCACTCTTTAGGTCAACCTTCTTGCCTGCTGCGGTTACGGAGATGTCGGTAACCATCTGTTTTACGCTGCCTGTAAGCTTGTTCTTGGCGTTAAATGTCTGCTGCTCGAGTATCAACCCCTTCTTGTATGGGAAGTAGGTGTCGCAGTTCTGTGCCTTCATTATGAATGGAGCGGCCAATAAAGCTATTCCAATTAAAAGTGTCTTTGTTTTCATAGTCTCTGAATTTACTTTTTAGGTGTTTTATCGTTATTATGAATTGTAGTCAGTAACTTCATAAAAAGGGAAGTTTCGCATTTTTCTTAAATCAAATGTACGGCATTACGTAGTTGCATCGCTATTCAAAGTGATTAGATATCAGATTAATCTAGAATATGAGTCACTCTATTTAGAATTTGCAACTTTCCAATTTCTTTAGTAATGTTGTGCCGGGGTGCGTTAAACCTGTGCCTCTAATTTCATTCCAATAGGCATTATCAAAATCCACGCTATGAAGAAAATTCAATTGGGATTAGGCCTTGGGCTTGTCCTTTCGCTTTTATCATTGCAGGGAGTTGCTCAAAAGCAGAGCTTAAACCTGGAAAATGTTGTTCAAAAACGACTTTTCACCCCACAGCTAGTCTACGGTATTAACTCCATGAACGATGGTGAATTCTACACCAGCGTGGAGGGCCACGGCGAATTTATTGTAAAGCACTCCTTTAAAACGGGTGATGCGGTTGATACGCTTTTCTCCGTCAATGCGCCGTACGTTGCAGCTGCAAACCAAAAAGCGGCTGCCGATGCTCAAATCAAATCCATTGAGGGCTACGACCTCAGCTCCGACGAGAGCAAAATTGTGATCACCACAAACTCGGAGCCCATATTCCGGCGCTCTTTTAAGGCTTACTACTACATCTTCGACACAAAAACAAAAACGCTTACACCAGTCTCCACCGGTGAAAAGCAGGAGCTGGCCACGCTATCGCCCGATGGTACAAGGGTAGCTTTTGTTAGTAACAATAACCTTTTTCTTGTGGACCTGGCCACTGGTAAGGAGCAGCAGCTGACCACCGACGGGGAATACAATAAGATAATTAATGGTGCCACCGATTGGGTTTACGAGGAGGAGTTTGGCTTTGCAAAGGGATTTACCTGGTCGCCCGATAGCCGCCGCATTGCCTACTACCGGTTTGATGAGTCGCAGGTGCCATTGTTCAACATGACCATGTATGAGCATAAGCTTTACCCCATCAACTACACCTTTAAGTATCCAAAGGCAGGTGAAAAAAATTCCATAGTGACCATCCAGGTCTACACCCTCGAAAATGGCAAAACCGTTAAGATGGATGTGGGTCCGGAAACCGATCAGTATATCGCCCGCATAAAGTGGACACCTGATGCCGCCAAGCTTTCCATGATTCGCATGAATAGGCTTCAAAACCAGCTCGACATTATGCTGGCCGATCCGGATAATGGTGCTTCAACCATTGCCTATCAGGAGAAGAATAGCCGCTACATTGAGGAGGTCGACGACAGCTACCTCACCTTTACACCCGACTCCAAGGAATTTATCATCACCAGCGAGAAGAGCGGTTGGAGGCATATTTACCACTACGACATCACCGGTAAGCAGCTACATCAGGTTACATCCGGCAATTGGGACGTAACTGCAATTCTGGGCTTCGACCCCAAGGCCAAGCTGGTTTACTACCAAGCTGCCGAGGAGTCGCCACTGCGCAGAAACGTGTATGCAATTAAGTTGGATGGCACCAAGAAGCATAAGCTCTCCGAGCAAGAGGGAACTAACTCTGCCATTTTCTCCACCGGATGTAAATACTACATCAACACCTATTCGTCCATCACAACGCCACCGCTGGTTACGCTGCACTCGGCCAACGGTAAGCTGATTCGTGTGCTTAAGGATAACGCCAAACTCAAGGAGCTGCTCACAAAATATGTGCTGCCAACCAAAACTTTCTACACCTTTAAAACAGCAGAGGGTGTTGTGCTAAATGGCTACATGGTTAAACCTGCCAACTTTGATTCTACCCGCCACTACCCAGTGATGATGACGCAGTATAGCGGTCCCGACTCTCAGGAGGTGCTCGATCGTTGGGGCATTGGCTGGGATGAGGTGCTGGCCTCCGAAGGCTACATTGTTGCCTGCGTTGACCCCCGCGGAACAGGTGCTCGTGGTGAGGAGTTCCGCAAGATGACCTATGGCCAGCTGGGTAAGTACGAAACCATCGATCAGGTGGAGGCTGCCAAATACCTGCAGAGCCTCTCCTACGTCGACTCTGCACGCATTGGTATTTGGGGCTGGAGCTACGGCGGATTTATGACCCTTACCTCGCTGATGAAGGGCAACGACGTGTTTAAGATGGGTATTGCCGTTGCACCGGTGACCAACTGGCGCTACTACGATACTATCTACACCGAGCGCTTTATGGGACTACCACAGGACAATGCCTCTGGCTACGACGACAACTCGCCAATAAACCATGTGGATGAACTCAAGGCTAAGCTGCTCTTGGTGCATGGCTCCGGCGACGATAACGTGCACATGCAAAATACCTTTGAGCTGGTATCGAAGTTGATACAGGCCAATAAGCAGTACGACATGATGATCTATCCCGACAAAAACCATAGCATTTATGGCGGGAACACCCGCTACCACCTCTACACCAAGCTGAACAACTACGTGCTTCAGAATTTGTAGTAGAGCAACGCTCAAATATTGGCGAGGTTTGGCATTGCCGAACCTCGCTTTTTTTTATTCTGAGTGTTGGCAATTCGGGAAATTTTATACTTTTGCACTCTCGCAAGCCCAAATGGCGGAATTGGTAGACGCGCTAGTTTCAGGGACTAGTATCAGCAATGATGTGCAGGTTCGAGTCCTGTTTTGGGCACACTCAGATTTCATAACGCCTTGTAGACTAAATAGTTTGCAAGGCGTTTTTGCATTATGGAGTTTGTTTCATTGAATCCAATTTCGCTACCAATTTTACCACATTTAATATAAGAGTAGCAACTTATACAAATTAATAAAGCGAAAGGAACACACCTTTGCTAGGTGCGTTCGCTTGCTGGCTTCTCTGCTCTTGAAAAATTTGGCCGATTTTCCGTGAGAAGCGTCTTAGCATCGCAAGTATTTTATTCTACAGTAATCAGGAATAAAGGTAGGAAAAGTTGAAATAATAATCATCAAGACTATAATCCACGATTCAACATTATTGCACACCATTGAGGGAAAATAAGGAATCGCTAAGGCATGGTAAAAAAGTATGTGGTGAAGGCTAAAATTTTACTATTTTAGTTTTGCTTTCACAGGGAATTAAATTCATCACTTAACTTGTTGTCCAATAACTGGGGCTAACTATAGTGTGCTGGCATCTGTCCGGAAGTTTTTGTAATCAAAGGCATTGCTGCGGTAATTGATGTCGTGAACTTTTCTGATCACGAAGCGTAAATAAAGGACGTCGCAGATAGTTGCCCGGTAGAAGTAATAAAAAATAGTGAGCAACCATAATTGCATTTAAAAAGTTCAGAGGTAATAAATGGAAGTCAAAATCAAAAGAGTATATGAAATTCCTGTTAAAGAAGACGGGACGCGCATTCTAGTGGACAGGCTTTGGCCTAGGGGCTTGACAAAAGAAAAGGCAGGCATTGATTTATGGTTAAAGGATATTGCGCCCAGTACAGAACTTCGGAAATGGTTTGGGCACGATCACGATAAATGGGAGGAGTTCAAGAAGCGTTATCGCAACGAACTCAAGGAAAATGGAGAACAGTTATCACTTTTGAATGAGCAGGTAAAAAAGGCAACCGTAACCTTGGTTTATGCTGCAAAAGATGTAGAGCATAACGAAGCACTTGTTCTCAAAGAATGGTTTAGCCCCTTATCGGAAGGGGAAAAACAAAATGAAAGACAGTAATACGAAATGCGGATTGACAGAGAAGCAAAGCACGATCCGCTAATCGAATTCTAAGACCTAGCCCAATATTTTAAAGAGAAAAATCTCTAAAATTTACATTTGCCGAACAGCAGCTAGCAATAGTGACTAAACCAAAGGTAGGCACCTTCGTTCGGGAAAATGTACCGTCCGTTTGTTACAAGCCACTGCCCTGCGGAGATCGCCCTTGTCAATCGGCTCTAATTGCTCCAACCGTCCAATCATCCCGATCGTAATTGTCAACGGTTTCCCTATTATTGTCCAAGTTGGCTTTACCCTTCCCTGTATTCAGATATTTAAGTTAATCCTAAGTATTTGCTAGCTATTCCTTTTTGATGCCCTATACTATTTTCTTACAGAGGAATTCTTCAACCTCTACTAATCGTAGATTATTTTTGACTTTATCGGATGCATCTCCTTGTGAACAGATGGGTTTCTGGGTTATTTGAAAAAAAATCTGGCAAAAATCAAATAGCCCACAAGCTAATCAGGCTATGGGCAAGGCTAGTTTGCTGCGCAAGGCTTGAATAACCCACCATTAAATTACGAACGCAAACCAATTTAAGGAAACCGCCATGCGCGAGGGCATGCATGAGTGTTACGAGAGGGCGGGAGAACAATCCCCCCTCCTACTCGATTTTGTGTGGGGTAACGTTTCGGCAAAAGCACAAGAGCCAATATTCATCATTCCGAAAAAGCCATTAGTCAAAAAATAATCACAATTTATCTATAATATTTGCATATGCGAATAGTTGTATCTTATCTTTGTGAGCGAATATTCACTAACTTGTTTTATGAACGCTTAATTATTGGGATATGAAAATTACAAAATATCAGGAACAACCGAGAAAGGACAACCTACACATGATTGATGTAAGGGACTTGTATAGCAAAGAATCGGCACAGGCAACGCTTATGGCCTTAAAACCCGGTGAGAGTTTGAAGCCTCACAAGACACCTGTTGATGTTTTCTTTTTTATTGTTGATGGGTTGCCTACCATCCATATTGGTGATGAAAGTGAAGTATGCGAAGCTACTACGCTAATCGAAAGCCCTAAGAATATTGTACATTACATTAGCAATAATTCAAAAGAACTGGCTCTAATTCTTGTAGTAAAAGCTCCAAACCCTGCAAGTTTAAACAGGGCACATTAGATTGTATCGGAAAAAATAGATTAAAAATATCAACATATAATATTAATCAAAATGGAGATTACTTCCCGACAACTTGAGATTATTGAAGCAGCCAGTAAGATATTAACCACTTCAGGGATAAGCGGTTTGACAATCAAGAACCTGGCCAAAGAGATGCAGTTTTCTGAAAGTGCAATCTACCGCCACTTCACTAGCAAGGAGGAGATTATTATTGCAATGCTTAACTATTTGTCGGACAATATAGAGAAACGATTGACGAATATGGCTTGGACGTCGGACCCAGAGGAAAACTTCAAGACTTTATTTAGAGAGCAAATCAAGTTCTTTAAGCAGAACCCTCATTTTGTTGTTGCTGTTTTCTCCGATGGTTTAATGGAAGAAAGCCAGCGCATCAACGAAATTCTGATGAAACTAATGAATGTAAAAATGAAGCACTTGATGCCGATAATTATGGATGGGCAACAAAAAGGAGCCTTTACAAATGCCATTACAACAGAGGAACTTATGCATATTATAATGGGTGCTTTCAAGCTTCAAATGTTTAAATGGATGGTTGCGAATTTTGAATTTGATATTACTCGGAACGGAGATAATATGATACATTCACTACTTACAATTATTAAAAACAGATAGCGATGAATAAAACTCTACGGTATATAATTGCAATAGTGCTAAGTGCCTTTGGCTTGCTTACACTATTCCTAAGTAGCTCTGTGATATTTGATTTATTCGGTATCAGAGCAAATGAAGGCAACTATGTTTTGTTGGTGGTATGGACAAACTTCCTGTGCAGTATCCTATACATTATTGCAGCTTTCGGATTCATAAGAGCTCAAAAATGGACAACCCTAATATTGGGAATTTCAGCAACTGCTCTCATCATGGCGTTTATTGGGTTATTCATACACATATACTCAGGGGGACTATACGAGACAAAAACCATAGGTGCTATGATCTTCAGAATAGTCCTAACCCTAACTTTTATGATCCTATCATATTATAGCGTTAATAAAAGGAAGTTCTAAAAAATTTTAAATGTTATGTTAGTTAATATTCACAAACATATATTTTTGGTATCAACTCTTGTTGTACTCACGTTTCCTACGGCCAGCAATGCTCAGGTTTGGACCTTGCAGCAGTGTATCGATTCTGCTTTGGTAAATAATAAAAATTTGGAGATTGGTCGAAATGGGATATTAATAGGTGTACAAAAGCACAAGGAAGCCACTGCCAATCTAATTCCCAAGGTTAATGCCATTGCCGATTATAAATACTACACCGACCAACCTTACCAATTAATGCCTGCATCGGTTTTCGGCGGCACTCCCGGCACGTTTAAGGAAGCACAATTTGGTGTCCCCCATAATATAAATACCACCTTACAGCTATCAATGCCCTTGTATAGCTCGCAGGTTTATGGGGCAATAAAAGCTACAAAAATTGCTTCAGAATTGAGTGAGCTGCAATACGAAAGAACGCAGGAACAGGTCTATTTTGATGTATCGATCCTATACTATAATGCTCAGATTTTATTTAATCAGTTGGATTTTACCGACAGCAACCTTGTCAACACCTCTAAACTATTACAGAATGTTCAATTGCTCAAAGATCAACTTCTCGCAAAAGGTACTGATGTAAGCAAGGTTCAACTACAGCTGGCGCAGCTATACACACAAAGAGAGCTTACTCGAAGTAAATATGAGCAAGTGCTGAATGCCTTGAAATTCAACATGGGCATTCCCTTTAATCGGGTAATTCAAATTGATGAAAACATCCATTTTCAAAGTGGAGAGGAATATATTAGTTCATCAACTGTAGATATCCGTATCGCCGAAACTCAGAAACGATTAGTAACCTCTGAGCTGAAAACCTTAAAATACTCACGACTACCTACCATATCGATATATGGAACCTATGGACAAACGGGCTATGGCTATGATAAGAAACCCAACGATTTCCTTAAATTTTACCCGATTGGCTTTGCCGGTATGCAAATATCCTACCCTTTGTTTAATGGAACTGTTACCAAGCGAAAAATCAATCAAAAGAGAATAGAATTACAAAATTGCGAACTACAGCTGAACCTAGCCAATGAGCAAAACAATATGCAAATTGATAATGCAAGTCAGCAGAAGATGGTTGCCCAAAAATCTGTAGAAACAACTCAGGCTCAGATTTCTCTGGCACAAACCATTTACGCACAAACACTCTTGCAGCAAAAGGAGGGCACATCATCATTAACCGATGTGCTTTTAGCCGACAATGCTTTGCGTGAGGCACAACAAACTTACTTGTCCGCCATCATTGATTATTTGAAAGCGGACTTAGAGTTAAAAAAATTGACAGGAAACATCAGTATCACTAGCAAATAAGAATGAAAATCATGAAAAAGATAATTTACATAGTTGCAGGACTAGCGTTAATCACTATAACGGTAATACGACTGAAAAGCAATAAAGAAACCACGTTAAACAGAGTTTTCCATTACAATAAGGAGCAAGCCCTCAATGTTCAGGTCCTTATCATAAAACAGGAGAGTATTAAAAACGATATTTCTTATATCGGAACCTTTGAACCAAATAAAGAAACAAAGGTAAGTGCCGAGGTTCAGGGCAAGATTAATAAAGTTCTGGTGGACCTCGGAAGCACTGTTAAGAAGGGCCAACCTTTAATTCAATTGGATAACTCCTTGCTGAAATTACAATTACAAACCGTTGAAATTCAGATAGAAGGATTGGAAACTGATGTAAATCGCTATACTATTCTTGCCAATGCTGATGCAATTCAAGGTGTTCAGCTGGAAAAGACAGAGTTGGCTTTAAAATCGGCTAAAGTTCAAAAGGCCACTCTCCTTGAACAGATCAATAAAACAACCATCGTTGCACCATTTAGTGGAATTATTACCGCAAAGTTGACAGAGGAAGGTGCTTTTGCTTCTCCTGGCATACCATTGCTACAAATTACAGATATTTCGATGCTAAAGTTTACGATAAATGTACCTGAGCAGGAGATTGATCATTTCAAAATAGATCAACGTTATTCATTATATGCAGATGCGTATCCGCAATCCATGCTGTCGGGAAAAGTTATTTTGATTGGAAGTAAAGCCAACATAGGAAATAGTTTTCCAGTGCAGTTTTCAGTTCGCAACACCATAAATTTAACAATCAAATCAGGGATGTTTGGCAACGTAGAATTTAAAAACGATACTAGTAAAATACATATCGCCATTCCTGCTTCCTCTATTGTTGGAACCAACCTTCAACCACAGGTTTATAAAGTGAAGAATTGGAAAACAACCCTTCAAAATGTCACCATTTCATCTAGGTATCAAAACAATGTAGTGATTTCAAGTGGTTTAAGCAAAGGAGACACAATCGTAACTAACGGATTTATTAACCTTTTTGACGGGGCAAATGTATTTATTAGCAAGAAATAACCATGAATATTACAAAAATATCAATCAATCGACCTTCGCTGATCATCGTTCTTTTCAGCGTGTTTACCTTATTGGGAATCATCGGGTATAAAAACCTTGGATATGAACTCTTACCTGACTTCAACCAGCCTGTAGTTGTAATAAAAACGATGTATCCCGGTGCTGAGCCTAATGAGGTGGAAACATCTGTTTCCAGAAAAATAGAAGATGCACTATCCAACCTCGAAGGAGTTGATTATCTGGAGACAAAATCAATGCCCAATGCCTCCATTATTATTGCCAACCTGAAATATGGAACAAATGTGGATAAAGCCATGCAGGATGCACAGCGCTATATCGACAACATTCGCAAAGATCTTCCAACGGGCATTTTGAGTCCGGTTATGAGTAAGGTTTCTCCTAATGATTTGCCAATAATTTCAATCAGTGCGACTAGTAATTTGCCATCGACTGTGTTTTATCAAAAAATGGTGGATGATTTTCTCCCGCAAATTCAGCAGCTGAAAGGGGTAGCAGAAATTACTATAATTGGAGGAGAAGAACGGGAAATTCAGGTAAAGGTCGATCAAAACAAACTCAAACTGTATAAGGTATCACTTTCCCAGGTTGTTGAGGCGATTAATCGCTCAGGAATAGATTTACCCGCTGGCAAAGTGCAATCCAATAAAGAGAGTAACTCCGTTAGGCTAATTGGTAAGTTTGTCACATTAAGTGATATAAGAAATGTCCAGATAGCTTTGCCTGCACCAGGAGTGTCGGTCTATGTAAAGGATGTAGCAACTGTAATTGATGGCGTTAAGGAGGAAAGTTCCGTAAGTCGATATAATGGAGTGAACGGAATTGGTCTGTTGCTGAAAAAACAAGGTGATGCCAATGCCGTAGAAGTTTCCAAATTAGTTCATGCAAAACTCACTCAAATTGAAAGTGACAACGCAAAAGATGGAGTGAAGTTTACAGTTGTAGATGATTCTACAGATCTAACTATTTCAGCCGTAAATTCGGTGGTTGATGACCTGATTTTAGCGGTTATCTTAGTTTCATTGGTCATGTTTCTGTTTTTAAGAAGTTACCGGAACTCTTTGATTGTATTAGTTGCAATCCCAACCTCATTAATCACCGCGTTTGCCGTGATGTGGCTGATGGGATTCACTCTAAATCTGATGACCTTACTGGCTATGTCGCTCATTATCGGGATACTGGTTGATGATGCTATTGTAATTTTGGAAAATATTCAGCGGCATCTGGATATGGGCAAAGATAAACGGAGTGCGGCATTAGAGGGGCGTATGGAAATTGGGTTCTCTGCTATATCAATCACCCTAGTTGACGTGGTTGTATTCTTACCCATTCTGTTTTTACAGGTATTTGTGGCCGATATGCTAAAACAGTTTTCAATTGTGGTAATCACGTCCACGCTTACCAGCTTATTGGTTGGTTTTACTCTGGTACCCTGGTTGGCCTCACGTATTGGAAAAAAGGAGAATCTTCAACCTACAAATATTGTAAACCGATTCCTGCTTTGGTTCGAAAAGCAATTAACGGTATTCATCGACTGGTATGGCCGTCAACTAGAATGGGTGCTTAGCCATAAACTCATCTTTACTGGGATTGTGCTTGTTTTGCTGTTAATGACTGGCGTGATAATGAAACAGGGAATCATAGGTAAGGAAATGATGTCAACTGGGGATCAGGGCAAATTCCGGCTGAATCTGGAATATGATAAAACAACAACCGTTCAGGAGAATAATATTAGAACTCGGCAGATAGAAAATTTTATTCGTCAACAACCTGAAGTGTCAACTCTTTTCAGCAATATTGGTGGCCCAAGTACTGGTATTGGAAGTTTAGGGGTTGGCTCAGCCAATATATCTGAGTTTACGATTCAGCTAAAGCCTGAAACGGATCGACACATCAAAACCGAGCCATTCATGAAATTACTTCGAAAGGAGCTGAATAAAGAGTTTTCGGGTGTTAACTTTTCGATGGCAGTTTTAGGCTTACTGCCCAAGCAGGCTCCTATCAAGATAACGTTAAGCGGTAGTAATCTTGTATTAGTCATGCAAACGGGAAATGAGCTGAAATCGGCGATTGAAAAAATACCTGGAGCAGATAATGTTCGATTGTCAGTTGAAGCTGGCAGTCCTGAATACAAAGTAATTCCGGATAAAGATAAAATGCAGCGTTTAGGTTTAAATACTGCCTATGTTGGGCTAAATTTAAGAACAGCCTTTACAGGTAACGACGATGCAACTTTGACTGAAAACGCGACTGAATATCCGGTAAGAATTTGGTTGGATGACTTTGACAGAAAAAATTATGAAGATGTAAAGCATCTTACCGTCGTTAACCAAATGAACATGCCTATAGAGGTAGCTCAATTTGCAGACGTTAGACAAGACAATTCTCCATCGCTCCTTGAAAGATTAGACCGACAGCCTTCTGTAACCTTAACCTCCGAATCCTTTGGGAGACCCTCGGGTACTTTAGCCGATGATGTAATAACCTTTCTAAAAAGCAAACCATTACCCGAAGGTGTTAAATTAACATGGGGGGCAGATATCAAAACACAAAATGAGAGTTTTGGGGCTTTAGCCTCGGTTCTTTTAATTTCATTTATCCTGATTTACCTGATAATGATAGCCCTTTATGACAGCTTTATTTATCCGTTCGTGGCACTATTTGCCATACCGATGGCAATTATTGGAGCCTTCCTTGCACTAAACTTATCGTTAAATGATTTAACACTATTTGCACAACTCGGATTGATTATGCTCATGGGGTTGGTTACAAAGAATGCCATCCTGATTGTGGATTTTACCAACCAGATAAAAGCTCAGGGCAAGCATTACAAAGAGGCATTGATCATCGCTGGGAAGGAGCGTATGCGTCCCATTTTAATGACTACTCTAGCTATGGCAATTGGAATGTTACCCATTGCATTGGCTAAAGGCACTGCCAGCGAATGGAAAAACGGTTTGGCCTGGGTAATTATCGGTGGGTTGCTGTCGTCGATGATTTTAACGGTATACGTAGTACCAATGGTTTACGATATTGTTGACTCAATCAAGGAAAAGATTGCAAAAAGAAAGGAGATATAAGTTGAGACAGTTAACCTTACTTTTTACTTCACTCGTTACAATTGCTATTTTCTCTTCCTATAGCAATTCAACAAAGGAGACCTTTTCGTTAACTGTTGAGGTCAATGGGTTGCGCAATGCTAAAGGAGATGTAATCTTTGCGTTATACAATCGAGAAGATGCATTTCCTGACGAACACTTTGAAAAGTATCTTGAAAAACTTATAGGAAAAATTGCCAATGGATCATCATTCGTAGTATTTAAAAACTTGCCAGAAGGGAAATATGCTGTAAGTATTCTTCACGATGAAGATGGTGATGGTAAAATCAAAAAGGGAATAATCTTACCAAAGGAGGGCATTGGTTTCTCCAATTATCAATCCATTGGTTTGGCTAATATTCCCTCGTTTAAAAAAGCTTCTTTCATTGTGAATAAGGATAAATGTATCATCGTTAAAATTATTTATTTATAGAATGTGTGACGAGGCTCGTTGAGTGGTTTTTGAGTAAAATAATGTGGGCTATGATTTGGAATTGAATCTTTATCGCACCTTATGGATCTGTTCATGAAACTGTAACTTTTTAATTTCAGTATTGCTTTTAATGAATTAATAATTTAAGTTACTAGATTGACATGAAGGCAATTAGTTTTACTATAATATTTTTTACTTGCATTATAATAAATATTGCATGTGAAAATTTGTTTGACTATTCACCATACGTAATCCATTTTAGCAAAGAAAACAGAGATGTGAATTCTAAGAATATCGTGAAATTGGGTGATGGGCAGAATGATGATACGATTACAATTGCCTTTACGGGTGATACCCATAATTATTTCGATGAAATGGAAAAATTTGTTGCAAGCGTTAACAAAAATTCATCTATCGATTTCGTAATACATGTTGGTGATATTGCCGATTTTGGTCTGCCAAAACAATACTTGTGGGGTAATTCAATTTTGCTGAAATTAAGGATGCCTTATTTTGTTACCATTGGAAATCATGATTTAGTAGGCAATGGCTCAAATGCTTATAAAGAAATGTTTGGTGCGTTTGACTTTAGTTTTATTTACGGTAATGTTAAATTCGTTTTTATAAATACAAATAGTCTCGAGTTTAAAAACAACGGAAATGTTCCTGATATTCAATGGCTCAACGAGCAATTGAAACCATCCAATAATTTCTCTAATGCCGTTGTTGTATTCCATGTACCGCCAGAGGATGATGGTTTTGATGCAAGGTTAGTCGAACCGTTTTATCAGACAATATCACTGTATGATAATGTGTTATTTACAGTCCATGGGCATCTCCATAATTATGAAATTTATAACCCATTTGATGGGACTGTTACTTACATAAATGTTTATGGAGTGGAGTACAATAAATACAACGTGATTAATATCTTCAATAGCAACTATTATGTTGAAACTGTTGAGTTTTAAAGTATTGTTGTTAAGCAGCTTGTTTCTGCTAGGTAATGGAGATACTTACGGTCAGTTTTCGCATAGTAATGATTCAACTAAACACTGGGATTTTCTACCTGATTATGTGAAAATGCAATTTGCAGGGGGTATAGGATTTTTGTCTATGGGTGTTGGTTACACCTTCTTTAACCAAAAGTTGGAGGTATCTTATTTTTATGGTTATGTGCCGGAGTTTGTTTCCACCGATGATTTGCATAGTGTAAGCTTACAATTAACAGTAAAATTGTTGCGGTATAAAGTCAATAAAAACATTGAGTTGGTGCCTTTGAATGTGGGCTGGTTCATTCATCATACGTTCGGTAGTGAATACTGGATAAAATTACCACCTCATTATCCTAAAGAGTATTACTGGTGGTCGCCAGGAAGAAATTCCGGAATATTTATTGGTGGGGAGATTAGAACAAAACTATTGGCAAACAAAACGCCTTCTTCAGGAACTGCATTTTATACGAGAATTGGAACTCGCGGCTTATATCTGGCAAGCAAATTTGGAAATTCATCCATTCCAATAACTGACATAATTGAGTTAGGATTTGGCGTTGCAATTTACCGTTAAAGGAAAGTAATATGAGAAAATGTTTTGCTCTATTCATTTTTGCCTTAACATATCCTGTTTTTTGCGTGGGGCAAGGAGTTAGCGATTCAATAACACCTATTGGGTTAACTACCATTGCTGAAGTAAATCAAGGTAACAGCTATATCACTTTTCCAATAGATGTCGGAAATATTGAACCACTTTGGTTTGAAGCAAATTTGATTCCCAATTTCTACATTAGGGAAAGTAAGAGTTCCAGATTGATAGGCGTTCTGACACCTCAAATCATTATCCGAATGTATCGGGAGAAATCATTTCCTGTTCGCACACCGAGTTATATGCCACAAATTACAGTCTATTATCATTTAACAGGCAACGAAAATGTTGAAAAATTAAGGTTGTTTGGTCGTCTTGGACATCATTCGAACGGTCAGGATGGAGACTTCTATCTTGAAAATGGTGAGGTGAATTTGAAATCAGGAAACTTTTCAACTAACTATTTTGAAGTTGGCATAATTAAAACCAATTTCGTTAATTACCTCAATGCTCATCAATTCTTTAAAACATCAATTGAGGTTCATCCAGAAAGTTGGTCGGATAAAGAACTCAAAGGAAAATACAGTGTTATCCGGTGGCATAATACATTTTCTGTGTTCAAACTACCTGTCTTAGATAATCAGAGTAGTAAGGGTAAAACTAGAATCTCATTCAATGCAGAAGCTACCTGGTTGTTTGGAGAAGTAAACAATTGGAATGGCTGGTATTTAAATAGGCTTAACCTAATGTTTACTTTTTTTTATCATCCACAATTTTTCGAAGATATTGGGCTCTTTGTTCAACTGTACCATGGCATGGACTATTACAACATCTATTTCAACCATCAGTTAAATATTATTCGTTTTGGAATTATGACCGAAACATTAAGGTTCTAACCTCTTTGTAATTAAGAATGGTATAAAAATCCCAAGAAATAGTTAAAACTCATGTCTGATAAATTTAATACAGAATATAAGATATTACAAACAGCCTGCGATATCTTTCTTTTATTCGGGTATCATGGAGCAACGCTCAAGCAAATTGCAATTCAGGCAGGTGTTAATAAATCAGCTGTTCATTACTATTTTAGGTCAAAAGAAAAATTATACATCAGCGTTGTTAACAAAACACTCAACACTGTTTTTACCATTAAGGATGAAAATATTATAGGTCAGAAAGATTTTGAAAAAACAACATGGTTTCTTGCAACTGAGCTATACAATAATGGAAGCTTATTCGAAAAAGCGCTTAAGACGTTATATCCCACCGATTGGGTTGAAAAACTAAATGGGATAAAAAAATGGCTTGTGCGTAAATAAACTGTAGGAAGAAATTTTATCTCATCTTGTACCGGTAAAAAGTCCAAAAGGGTAAAGTGAATTCTTCAATAATTAAGTTAGAAAAACTTAAGTACATGAAAAAAATTTAAATCTTTCGATATAAGTTTGATAATATGAGCTTAACGACATGCTTGCAATGATAGTTAGGCCATATTTAAAAATGCTTTTGGTCATGCTCAAATGGGGATGCTTTTCAATAAAAATAAACGCACAATAACTGAGCATATTAGCAATATTTTCAATGAAGGTTAACTGGAAGAAAATTCAGTTTTCAGGGATTTTCGGACAAATGCCAACGATGGTAAATCTTACGATTTAAACCTTTAGAACCTTGATGTAATTATTTCAATTGATCATTGGGTAAAAAAGCAACAGGTTACACAATTGTGTATTTGGGCCACTAAAGGCTTAAACAGTGTATTGTATGAGGCTTTGCATTGAATGATGAGCGTTTCAAGAGAGGCAGTTTCATGAACTACCTTACTGAGCTACAGGAACGCAAAAGGGAGATAAGAATTTCCGGATTGCCTCACAAAATTTGGATACCTTCCTTTAACTTCGCTTAACTCCCACTAACTTCATTTTTTCCTATTTTTTTTCCATCACCCCCTTGCCACAACTCAAAACTATTGTATATTTGCACCCACAAAACGCAGTAATGCGTTACGTTCTTACCTCAAGTTGAAATGCCCAGGTGGTGGAATTGGTAGACACGCTACTTTGAGGTGGTAGTGCCAGTAATGGTGTGTGAGTTCGAGTCTCGTCCTGGGTACATCTAAACGTTAAAACCTCTGAAATATCAACTATTTCAGAGGTTTTTTTTTATTGGGGTGAAGAGAATGGTGAAGAAAAAGATTAAAAATTCAGGGTTAATCCAACTCCGTTTTTAGTCAATCCAACCATAGCGGTAGTGTTACCCTTTTGCAAAATTCTTCCTGCTTTAGCAATATTATTTGCTCCTGAACTATTGAACCAGCTACATATTGGTAAGGAGAAAACCCTTTACTCATGGAAACATACAGGGGGCATCGATTATTATAACGTGGTAAAGGATCCCTATCCAATCATGCAGCAGTTGAGACATCACAGTCTTCAAATCACAATGATCTATCTAAAGTCGTTGGGGCTGCAACCTAATATTGCAATGAAAACGGCTAAATTGTTTTTGTAACAAACAAAGAAACCCCTCCAATGAGGGGTTTCTATTATACTGCTTCAAAGTGAATTTCCTGCAGCAAACCTCCAAACTTATGAAGGCTTGCCTCCATCTTTTTTAGCTGCTTTTCAGATGGTTTTTTAATCCCAACCGCATATTGGCTCACAAGACTTTGATTAAGTCCGGCAACCTTTGCCAAACCAGATTTTGTTATAATTCCATTGAGCCAGGTGAATAGTGTTTCAAAATCCATTACATACTCAAATGTAATTTCACCCTGTAATTCTACTGGTACATCTTCACCAAATTCAATAAGCCCCTCTTTGTGAAACGCTACAGCTCTTTCCATCTCACTCTTAACTTCGTCAAAAGTAGCACCAGTTGCTACTACTCCGTCGACATCCTTTAAATAGGTAGAAAATCCAGCTTCTGTTTTCTCTACCACTACCATAAGAGTTTTCATTACCTCTTCTCTTTCCAATGGTTCTTAGTATTAACTTTGTTAGGCCTTCAGTGTATAAATTTAACTATCAATCCAATCAGACAAAACAGATTATTTTAGCCCAGCTTGCCTAAGTATTGAAGTTTCTGTTTTTTTAGCTAGCTCATCGTTCGGGTGTCCGGCAATCGTAACCAATCCTTTCTTTATTGGATGCTTGAACTGTTTGTGGCTCCCTTTCTGCCTAACAAAATACCAACCATCCTCTTCAATCAGTTTGACAACTTGATTTACTTTACTCATTTCTGAGAATATTTAATGCTCCAAAAGTAATACATCTATTACTCGACAACAAGATAAGGTAGTATTTTTATTACTTTTTTTGACGAATGGAAAATAAAATTAAGGGGAACAATAATGTGCCAACAAACCATACCTAGGAAACAATAACTATGCTGACCCCATCAAATTTCTAACTCTTCTTGTACTATTTTCTCTTGACATAAGTCTTTTTACCGTGGCTATTAATATAGTACTGCCCTCACGTGAGCCTGTTTGAATCGTTTTGCTTCACGAGTAAGTGCTGGAATTTGTCGACGTAGGTTTGGTATCGTCCAGGACACCAAAAATTAAAGCCTTGCAATTTTAAAAATTGCAAGGCTTTTTTCTTTTTACGACAAACGCAGTTCCATGGGCTATTAACATTCAACCCCTCAGGTGTTGAGCCATGGAATGAAAAATGTTTTGTATCTACATGGCTTAGTTCACTTGACACCAGTGGTGTGTGCACCGCCCACGATTGGCATGGTATGCTAACCCCGGGCTGAAGCCCGGGGCTATTCATATTAAACCGCTTCGCGGTTGGCTGGTTAATTAGGAGAAACACCATTATGCGTATCTACATACTATACTATTCAATTCTTTTAATTCTCTGCCCCCGCTATCGAGGGATCTTCACTGCGCTACGAATTCTTCTAATTCCTCTAACTTCATATAACTTCTCTATTTAATACCTTTTGGTGATTGCGGTGCGGAGTTGCTGTGGTGCATTGAACAGCATGGGTGGGCGCACCTATTGCGCTTGGAGGGGTTTTAACCCATGGCTAAAGCCATGGGCTATGTCCTTTCTAGGGTTCTTCATTGGGCGAAAAACATTTCGCCCCTACGGTTGATGAAATTCTGCCTACGACTTCTTCTAACTTCCTCTAACTTCCGTATAACTCCCGTCTAACTTCTCATTCTTAACCTTCCCTTAGCTTTGCGCCTCAACCATTTTGGTGGTTGGTTGTTGTTAAATAAAAAAGATGAACATGCGGCCAGCCATTTCCGTTCTGCTTTTTATGATGCTTGTTTTTGGTCTTGTTTTCAAGACCACCAAAACAACTCAGGCCAAACATGTAGATAAACCATCGAATATGACAACAACTCAGGTTAACGATACCGCCACCTTTGCGGGTGGTTGCTTTTGGTGCATCGACGCCATTTATCGCGAAATTAAAGGTGTGGTGGAAGTAAAGTCGGGTTACACCGGCGGCAAAACTGTCAACCCAACCTACAGCGAGGTTTGCACTGGTCAAACGGGTCATGCCGAGGCAGTGCAAATTGTATATGACCCTAAAAAGGTGAGCTACGCCCAGTTGCTGGAGGTTTTCTTTACCGTCCACAATCCCACCACGCTTAACCAGCAGGGTGCAGACGTTGGTACCCAATACCGCTCAGCCATTTTTTACCATAATCAGGCCCAGAAGGAACTGGCGGAACTGGCCATAAAACGGCTTACCGCCGAAGGAGCTTACCCCAATCCCATTGTAACGGAGGTAGTGCCATTTAAGGTCTTTTACGTGGCCGAAGGTTACCACCAGGACTACTTTGAGAATAACAGGCGTCAACCTTACTGCCAAATGGTTATTCAGCCTAAGAAAGAGAAGTTTGAAAAGGCATTTAAGGATTTGCTCAAGAAAAACTAATGGGTATTGCCCTAACAATACTCATTCACAAATTGGTTTAAGCATAGATAGCAAAGGAGGCAACGCGATGGTTGCCTCCTTTGTAGCTACTTTAGGGTAATGCTATTATTCTCGGGAAAAGCATCGGGAATATCTCTATCACCAAGCACCACCTTTGTAACGGGTTTTTCAAATTTCTGTTTGAAGGTCCAGGTATTG
>DATKVT010000228.1 GCA_035529935.1 Williamwhitmania sp.
GCACCCATTCGGAGAGAGAGGGGCGAAAAACTTCCTGTGAGCCAATGTCCAAGTCCTGCAGTGAGAGCAACCATGGGTGGATGATCAAAATAACCAAGCGCAGGATGCAGGGAGTAGACGCCATAGTATGCTTCATCGAAGCCGGGGAAGACAAATATCGAGCACACTATCCTAAAGACTGTTCCAAGCTGCACGGTAAGCCAGAAAACTCGATCGAGACCGGGTTTTAGCGGAACCAACTGTTTACGCATCATTGTTTTCAAGCGCTATCGCAATATTGGAGTAGTAACTTTGGAGATAACCCTGGAGCGCAGCATGGAAAAAAACACCAGCAACACACCAAGCAGCGACATCCCTCCCGTAAAGATAAAAAATCCGAAGGAATCGTGCCGCATATGGAAGAAAGTTACATAGATTCCGAAAAAGAAGATCAGCCCCAGAATGGCGAATCGAACGGTGAACCGCTCAAACCAATCCCAGCTAATGTTGAAAAGATTTACCAACATTGTGCCTAGCACCACGGAAAGTATTCCCACCAATGCACCCACCGCCACATCGAATGGAAAATGAGCACCCACATAAACACGCGCCAAGGAGCCAGCAATACCAAGTCCCAACAAGGCGATGCGGTTCACATTTTTGTCAAGTAGCAACAGGGTGACCATGGCCCAAACTGTTGCCGAATGTCCCGACGGGAAGCTGTGCTGATGGAGAACCGGACCTAGCACCTTTAACGATTCAAAAACAGCTGCAGGGCGTGGCATATCGAAATATCGCTTAAGAGATTGAACCATCAACATTACTATAATCAGCGACATGAGACCAATGAACCCTTTCCTTGAGTTGCCTAGAAACAACCACAAGCTAAGGGTTACGGCAATCACACCATCTCCAAGATTCGACATATAGAACATGGTGACATCCAACCACATGGGGAAATTACGGTTAATCAGCCAAAAAATCTCATGGTTGAAAAGCCTTGCAACCACACTAAATGCAGCAAATAAAACAACCAACGCAACAATCACAGGATTTGCAGCAGCAGAGCGAAAGGCTTTTTCTAAAGGACTTGTTGTCAATGAAGTCATAGAGGAAAATTTGTCACAATACTACACTCCCAGTAATACATTATCACAAAGCGTAGATTAATTAATTCTAACCTTTTACATCAATTTGAGGTCAAACCCAACCAAAGATTAATCTAAGGTTAACTTTTAGCTATAAAGCGTTAAAAATGTAGCTGGTGCGTAGGTGTATCTCCCTCAGATGTGAAAAATTTTACCTTTGCCAAATCAAAATTATTTAGAAAGGGAAAGCAATGAACTACCTCGTTTTAGATTTGGAGATGACCGGCACTGAGCCGGGCTGGCACGAAATTATTCAGATTGGTGCTGTGCTTTATAATGAGCACTGGCAAGCACAAGGAACCTTTCTCTCCAACGTCTACCCCGAAAATGAGGAGAGCTACTCCCAACCTTCCGCGGAGGTGCATGGGATCTCGCTAGCCGAACTCGACGATGCCCCCATGCTCAACGAGGTGCTACCCGACTTTGAAGCCTGGATTCTCAAGATGCTTAAGGTAAACCCGAATCATTCAAATCCAGGTGCAGCAGCATCTGCACTCAGGAGTGTTGCACTCTGTGGGCAAAGCGTTATATACGATATCAACTTCTTGCGCTTTGCCTACCGTCAGGAGAAGTTGCAATGGCCCTACTCCAACCGAATGATCGACCTCAACAACCTCGCTTTTTTTCTCTTCGAAATTCTGAAAGAAAACGGCGAAGCCGTTCCAAAATCACTCAGTCTGACTGCCATCGCAGACTTTTTCGGCCTTGAACGGGAGGGAATCAACCATAATGCGTTGGAAGATTCAGAGATTACCGGCGAATGCCTAAAGCGCGTAATGGGTTACACCAAAAGGCTAACTCTTGAGTCGGAGTAAGAGCCCACAAGGTTGCACTCTAGCTGACGATGCAATAAAATGGCAATCCAATTCGAATTTTGCTAACTTTGCAGCCTAAACAATTGGCATGCTGTAATGGAGAAACGAGTGATATATGCCCTTATTACTGCGCTCCTGTTGCTAACATTGGCAACAAGTTGTTCCTCTTCAAGAGAAACGGCTAGGCGAGGCAACACAAGTTCAGATTGCCGTTGCTCCCACATGAAACATCTTAAACAGCAAAACTCCTACCTCTATCGCAGGTAAATTCTTTTGTGAAAACTAGAATCATGGCCACGCACTTAGCTTAGCCGCTAGGAAGCAAAACTTTAGAAAAACGATGAGTAAAACAATTCTCTTTCAACTCGACGAAAAGGCAAAAATTGCAGTATTTGGCGGCGGCAGCTGGGCAACAGCCATTGTAAAAATCCTCCTCAACAATGTGGAAAAGGTGGGATGGTATGTTCGGGATACTGAAGTTGCCGACTCCCTCAGAAATGAAGGTCGCAACACAAAATACCTCAGCTCGGTTAGGTTTGACAAGAGTAAGTTGGTTGTATCAAGCAACATCAACGAAATTGCTGAAAAGGCCGATGTGCTCATTTTTGCCATTCCCTCTGCCTTTCTCAAGGAGAGCATGCAGGATTTTACTGTCAACCTAAAAGGCAAGTTCATAGTTTCAGCCATCAAGGGAATTATTCCCAACGATAACCTTACGGTGAGTGAATTCTTCAACAGCCACTATCAAATTCCCTACGACTTTTTAGGAATCGTTACCGGACCCTGCCACGCCGAAGAGGTGGCGCTTGAACGGCTTTCCTACCTTACCATAGCCTGCAAAAACAGGGAGAATGCTGCAGCCATTGCTGGTCGTTTCGAATGTTCCTTCATTAAAACCGTTACCAGCACCGATATATACGGCACCGAATACTCCGCAGTGCTTAAAAACATCTTCGCCATTGCGGCCGGCATATGCCACGGCATAGGCTACGGCGATAATTTCCAAGCGGTGCTCATATCTAATGCACAGAAGGAGATTAAGCGCTTTTTGGACAACACCTACCCCTCTAAGCGAAACGTCGACTCCTCTGGATACCTTGGCGACCTGCTGGTTACCGCCTATTCACACTTTAGCCGTAACCGCACATTTGGCATGATGATAGGCCGAGGCTACTCCGTTAAATCGGCCCAACTCGAAATGAGCATGGTTGCCGAAGGTTACTACTCCACGGTCTGTATCAAGGAGATCAACAAGAAGTTTAACGTTAAAATGCCAATTACCGATGCCGTATACAACATCCTCTACGAAGGGATTGCGCCGGCCATCGAAATTAAGCTACTATCTGAAAAACTGAAGTAAGGTTTACGCTGTTTAATCTTTAAAAACATTTCGATATGAATCACCTTAAGTTGAATCTCGAAGGAGTTTACCCCTTCGTGTCCAAAGACAAGATTTACGCCTTAAAGGCAAAGGTTGAAGAGAGCCAAAGGCTCCTGCATAGCCAGACCGGCAAAGGAAACGACTTTCTTGGTTGGCTACACCTTCCATCGTCCATTACACAGGAGCAGCTAAACAGCATTGTTGGGTCGGCACAGGCACTTTCACAGGCAGTAGAGGTTGTTGCCGTAATAGGTATCGGTGGCTCCTACCTAGGTGCCAAAGCCGTAATCGAAGCGCTAAGCCACACCTTCAGCCACCTGCTCGACAAGAGTGAGTTTCCGCACGTAGTATTTGCCGGCCAAAATATTGGCGAAGATTACCACTTCGAACTCATGGAACTCATGGAGCGGAAGTCGGGGGCAGCCATCGTTATCAGCAAGTCGGGTACCACCACCGAGCCTGCCCTAGCCTTCAGGCTCTTAAAGAACCACCTCGAAGGAAAGTATTGCAAGTCGGTGGCCAAAAACCGTATTGTGGCTATTACCGACGAGTCTAAGGGTGCCCTACACATCCTAGCCAAACAGGAAGGCTACAAAACCTTTGTTATTCCCGACAATGTTGGTGGCCGCTACAGCGTGCTTACCCCCGTTGGATTGCTCCCCATTGCCGTGGCAGGATTCAACATCCACGAGTTGGTAAGAGGTGCACAGGATATGGAAAAATTTTTAATGGAGGCTCCCTTTGAGGAGAACCCTGCCATGCTCTACGCTGCTACCCGCAACGCTCTATACAGCGAAGGTCGCAAAATGGAGATTCTGGCCAACTTTGAGCCCAAGCTACACTTCATGACCGAGTGGTGGAAGCAGCTCTACGGCGAGAGCGAAGGCAAGGAAGGAAAGGGAATATTCCCCGCTGGTGTAGACTTTACCTCCGACCTTCACTCCATGGGCCAATACATTCAGGAGGGCGAGCGCTTCTTCTTCGAAACGGTAATTAGCGTAACCAAGCCTCAACACCAAATGGTTATCCCTACTGACAAGGATAACCTCGATCAGCTAAACTTCCTGTCGGGCAAGCGCTTTCACCAGATTAACAAGATGGCCGAGCTGGGTACCAAGATTGCCCACATCGACGGTGGTGTACCAAACCTTCACCTCGAGATTCCCGAAATTAACGAGTATAACCTCGGCACCATGATCTACTTCTTCGAGAAGGCTTGTGCACTAAGCGGTTATACCCTAGGCGTAAACCCATTCGATCAGCCAGGCGTAGAGGCATACAAGAAGAATATGTTTGCACTGCTGAACAAGCCAGGTTTTGAAAAAGAGGGCGATGAGCTCCGCAAGAGGCTGGGAATGTTCTTGGGATCAAAGTAACGTTACTAAAAAGTGACTGGTGACAAATGATCTGTTACCTAATTTAATAGCATTAACATTATGGAGAGGGACTTCGGTTACCTCTCATTTTTTTCGTTCCGAGTAGTAGTAATTTCTTGAGGAAGTGGGTATTTCATTGGCTAATTTACAAATCATCCCAATTCTCAAATTTCCAAATTATTTCCCCGCCCTCGCTCTACGTGCTTTTGACGGGTATGTTAGCTGGACTAGGTACTACCTGCAACATTCAGCACTTGCCCTTCTATAAATCATTTATAATTTTAACAGCCAGCAATGAGCCACAAAATGCTTTTGCTGAGAAACAACAATATCCCTATTCCTCCAATCACAGTTCAAAATTCGCATCCCATGGCCCCAACCAACCTAGAGCGCATGATTCAGCTGGCCGACGAGGTTTTTGCCACCAAGAACGACCCCAATCAGCTCAGCGTAAACCCGAAGGTAATTAAGCGTCTATATAAGATTCATCCAGCCACCGTTTCGGAATACAGCGATGGCAATGGACCGGTAGCGTGGGTCTTGCTCATACCCACCACACTCGAGCTTATGGACCAATTTCTCGAAGGCAGCATTACTGAGCGGGAACTCTTTAACCTTACACCACTGAACACGCCCTACGAGGCGCTCTACCTATGCTCTGCGCTGGTGCTGGAGGAATATCGAAAGAAGGGTATTACCAAACGGCTTATACTAAGCGCCGTTGAGCAAATGCGAAAGAACCATCCTTTAAAATCGCTATTTGTATGGCCCTTTACCAAGGAGGGTGATTTGGCAGCCGAAGCACTAGCAAACCAGATCGGGCTGCCCCTCTACAAAAGAGCAGTAGAACATTAGCAGGGAGGTTCCTGGTTTGGCTACACCGACCTGTCCACGTAGTAGTAAAAAATTATGGCGGCAATCTTGTCACTTTCCACTTGTCACTTGTCACTTTCCAGTTCACCCTTCATCTCCTTAATAATTTTGTAGTTCCCCCTATGGGCATTACTGTATATGGATGCATCCATAAAATATGAAATATATGTCCAGCTGACTGTAGTAACCAAAAATAAGACATTTCGAAAAGCAGCTGGCTCCTGATTAACGAAGAAGTCAAGAATATTGACAAACCAACATAATCAGTGACAAACAGATTGTCGTAATTTAAGCCTTACATGGCCAGACGCAAAATCGTAGAGCAGCGAAGCAAACGGGGAAAAACAGAAAAGAAATTATTTCGGCATTGATAGCCAATGTCGATGAAGAGGCATTACTTTCTCTTGTAGGCCTTGCCTGTAAGCGAAATCGATGCCGGATCGCCGTATGGAGTACGAACAACCCTGTTTGTTATAAGTACGTATTGCGCCCCAAGAAGGGCAGCCTTTTTCTGGAGAGTGATGGTGGCACTACGCTCCAGCCACTTTGGGGTGGCATAGGTATCCCTCTCCCCAATGGCATATGCCTCCACTTCGCCTAACTCATTCATGTCAGCAACCTGTTCGGGCTTATGCACCACCTTTACATCACGCCAACCGGGGATATCAGGAATCTCCACCTCTCTCGTGGAGATTATATCAACCCTACCCGACTTGTAGATAATCTTATTTACCTCGCGCCGATCAACCTCAACCATTTTGGTTTCACCAGGGAATGAGTAGTATAGATTCTTCAGAGTAAACTTCATAAAGTTGGCGAGAATTTTCTTCCCCGATAGCATAACAATGGTATCCGTCTTCACATTATTATTGATATTGGCAACTTCTACCGCAGAACTATCCGGCACATTGGAAAAGGTAGCGTTTGAAGTAGTCTTTTTCTGCTTAAGTGAATCGGCAACGGTAGCAGAATCAACTGCCACATGTTGAATATTCGTTATGCGAACCTTGCTAACCCCAACCGTATCCGTTGAATGCTGCACTGTATCCTTAACAACCAAGGTGGAATCCGGCGTTTGAGCATTAAGCATGGTAGAAAAGCTGGCTAGAAGCAAGGTAGAAAGTAGAATTCGCATAGCAAAAATTGTTTAGCCACAAAAGTAGGAAGTTTACCGCTCAATGCAAATTTGCTTCCCCAAAAAAAATGTTAACAGCAACTCTAACTATTTGTTGCCACTATTATATCATGTGGCATAGGGTTTGCATTGTAGGGGCATTAGTAACTGTTGCTATTGTCGTCTAAATCATTAGTCCGAAATGATTTTGAAGGGCTCTACCTAAGATAGTAATTCTTGTTGCCATCTTTTTCAAGATACTGACAAAGAAATCAGTTGGGAGGGAATTTTGCAAAAAAGAAGTGGCCGACATTGCTGTCGGCCACTTTACCTTTTCAGAAGATCTAACTACTACTTCTTAAGATTATGCTTCTTAACGAATTTCTCAAGAACGCCCTTAAGATCGGGTAGTCCTATTTCGGCCAAGTCGTAGTAAACACGGGTGGTAGGCTTCTTAATTTTGATAATACGGTTAAGGTCGATGGGTGTACCAATAATAACCGTATCGCAGTCGGTCTTATTAATGGTAGCCTCCAGATCCTTGAGCTGCTGCTCACCGTATCCCATAGCCGGAAGAATGCGACCAATGTTGGGATAAATATCGTAGGTCTCCTTAAGCTTGCCAACGAGGAAAGGACGAGCCTCAACCTCTTCGGAAGCACCAAACTTGCGGGCAGCAATAGTACCTGCACCAATCTTCATTTCACCGTGGGTAAGGGTTGGCCCATCCTCAACAATTAGGCAGCGCTTGCCTGTGATAAGTTCTGGATTGTCAACCATAATGGGCGAAGCAGCGTCAACCACAATAGCCTTAGGATTGCACTTGCGAATATTATCGCGAACAATCTGAATGCCCTCTGGTGCGGCAGAATCCATTTTATTAATAACTACCACATCGGCCATACGAAGGTTAACCTCGCCAGGGTAGTAGGAAACCTCGTTGCCTGGACGGTGTGGGTCAGCCACGGTAATGGTTAAATCGGGCTTATAAAAGGAGAAATCGTTGTTACCACCATCCCATAGGATAACGTCGCAACCGCTTGGATCTTTCTCAGCCTCACGCAAAATGGCCTCATAGTCAACTCCGGCATAGATAACATTGCCGCGAACTACGTGGGGTTCATACTCCTCCATCTCTTCAATGGTGCACTTGTGCTTCTTAAGATCTTCAACCACTGCAAAGCGCTGAACTTTTTGAGCAACAAGGTCACCGTAAGGCATAGGGTGACGAACTGCCACAACCTTTAACCCTTGGCTCATTAAGTATTCAACCACCCGACGAGAGGTTTGCGACTTACCACAACCGGTACGTGTTGCCACCACAGCAATAACCGGCTTGGTGCTCTTAATCATGGTTTCGTTTGGACCAATGAGCATGAAGTTTGCACCCGCAGCATTAACTATGGCGCTAACGCCCATAACGCGGTTGTAGGGCACATCGGAGTATGAAAAAACGCAGTCCTGAACCTTTAGCTCCTGTATCAGCTTAGGCAAGTCGTGTTCTACATAAATCGGAATTCCATTGGGATAACCGTTACCGGCAAGTTCTGCAGGGTACTTTCTTCCGTCGATGTCGGGGATTTGAGCAGCAGTAAACGCAACTACATTGTAAGCATCGTTATTACGAAAGAACGTGTTGAAGTTGTGAAAATCTCTTCCGGCAGCACCGATAATGATCACATTTCTCTTGGACATAATGCCTCCTTTTTTGTTAATAGTTACTAGTTAGTTATGGTAAATGCTTAAATAGCTTTCCCAAAAATAGAATTTTAAAACTAAATTAAGGCTGTTTTACAAGCTATTTTGCATTAATATGAAACATGTTAAGCAGCTGTTTTTCTTAGAGTTTATGGTTATTTACCCATGGTGCAAACTTATACATTCCAAAAAAAACATTCCTCTATATTTGCAAACTCAGTAGGTGCTGATCACGAGTTAAAAAAGACAATTCCCAAGATGAACAAAGTATTACACGGATAAACAAAATGAATTTTCTTGCACACATATACCTTTCCGGCTCCGATGAGCAAATTAGGCTAGGGAACTTTTCGGGAGACTACGTTAAGGGCAGCAACTTCTCCTCATTCCCACCAAAGGTGGTGCTAGGGTTAAAGCTGCACCGGACTATCGACTCGCTAACCGATAGCCATCCTGGCTTTTTCAAAAGCAGAAATAGGCTAATACCGATCTATGGCAGGTATGCTGGAGTTGTGGTTGACATGTTCTACGACCACGTGCTGGCCAGCAATTGGGAAAATTACTGTGCCATTCCACTCCTGCCCTTTTCTAAGTCATTTTATTTCAGCATGGTTAAAAACTACCACCTACTTCCTCGGCAGGTCAAATATTTTCTACCCTTCATGATTCAAAGCAGCAGATTATACTCCTACGCAAGCCTCAAGGGAATTGGTGAATCGCTGGATATTATGAGCCGAAGAACAAGCCTGCCCGATAGAACTACCCAAGCCATTGCTCTTTTAGAACAAGATTACGAAGGATTTAACAGCGATTTCAAAGAGGTATTTCCCTATCTCATGCAGCAGGTGGAAGAGCAGTATGGAATTAAAACGGGTTGTGGACTGCCGTAGGCTTACCTATCGGTATTAAGTTTAATAAAAATAAACAGCAAGGCGGTGAAAGACCATAGAGATGAGCCACCATAGCTGAAAAATGGCAAGGGTATTCCTATTACCGGCATTAAACCAATGGTCATGCTAATGTTTACAAACACATGAAAGAAGAGTATGGAAAGCACTCCATAGCCATACATTCTTGAGAAAGCCTGCTTTTGTCGTTCGGCAAGCCGCTGAATTCTTATAAAGAGAAGGACGAAAAGACCAATTACCCCAAGCGAACCCACAAAGCCCCACTCTTCGCCAACTGTGCAGAAAATAAAATCTGTGCTCTGCTCCGGCACAAAGTTGAACTTGGTTTGTGTACCTTGTAGGTAACCCTTTCCGAAGAAACCACCCGAACCAATGGCGACCTTCGACTGGTGAAGGTTATAACCCCAACCACGTGGATTGGAGGCAATTCCCAGCATATCCTCAATTCGATCGCGATGATGCTGCTCAAGAACATTGTTGAAAATATAGTTGACAGAAAAGCTAAATCCAATGCTGGTGAAAAAGAAAACCACAACCATCAATAAGGAGAGCATTTTTGCCTTGTATGCATGATACAGCGCAACTGGGGATACCACTACTACCGAAACCAAAATGGCTATCAAGGGAGAAATAGCAAAGCCTATCATTCGGCTAGCGTAGTAAAGCCCTACCGAAAGCAGGGTTATCCCAAAGGCAATTCCTGTAACCAATGCACTCTTGCGAATAATAAGCCAGAGCACAACCATGGTAACAGCCAGCAAACCCACCGCAACGGCCAGCACCCCAAACTTCAACGAAAAAACAAACAGCACTGCCGCTAACGCCATCATAACGATAATCCAGCCCGACAAACCCTCCCGGTAAAGCATAAGGATAAGGGCAAAGAAAACCAAAACCGAACCAGCATCAGGCTGTAGCAGAATAAGCAACATGGGCACGGCAAGTATGGCACCTACCTTTAGATAACCACTAAACTTTTTAAAGGTAAAACCGTAGGTGCTAACTAAGCGTGATAGCGCAAGAACTGCCGCCACTTTGGCAAACTCCGAGGGTTGGATACCGCCTATTTTCCCAATAAAAATCCATGATCTGGCCCCATTTATCTCTTTCCCAAAAAACAAAACTGCAACCAACATCAAAATGGAAATGCCATAAAGAGGATAGGCAAAAACATAGAAAAATTTACTATCAATGGCAAGGATAAAAATAGCCAAGACAAATGCCGCAGCTATCCATATAAGCTGCATTCCATAGCGCTGCGTGAAGTCAAAAATACTCTGATGACCCTCGTTATAAACAGCTGCATAGATGTTCAACCACCCCATAAAAACAAGGAGCATGTATATGAACACCAGCTGCCAGTCTATTATACCCTTAACAAATTCATTTCTTCTTGCCATTACTTGGTAAAAGATTTGTGTTTAAAATATACTGTTCGAGGTAAGGGCGTGAAATAGTATCCTTGAGGTATTTCTCAATCATTAAACTGGCGATTGGTGCGGCGTAAGTTGCTCCAAATCCAGCATTCTCCACATATACCGCAATGGCAATCTTTGGATTATCCTTTGGCGCAAACGCAATAAAAATAGAGTGATCGGCACCGTGTGGATTCTGAGCCGTTCCTGTTTTCCCGCAAATATCAAGCCCCGGAACAGCAGCAATACGGGCAGTGGAGCCACTTCCAGCATCACCATTTACCGCTTGATACATCCCGCTGATAATTGGTGGAAAGTAGGAAGAATCAATTAATGTCATATGTTTTATGCGATACTGCTCGCCAATACCATCCTGCCCTTCAATGCTCTTAACCAGGTGGGGTACATAGTAATATCCCCTGTTCGCCATAATTGTTGCAAGGTTAGCCATCTGCATGGGGGTAATACCCAGCTCTCCCTGACCAATCGCCAATGAGATAACGGTTAGCGATCTCCATCCGTTTTTTCCATAGATTCGGTTATACAGATCAGAGGAAGGCACAATTCCATTGAGTTCGCTTGCTACGTCGGAACCCAACCGCTTTCCAAAACCAAACGACATTACATACCTACGCCAAGCATCTAATGCCTCAGCCGTATTACTATATTTTGGATTATCAAGAATGCTTCGAAACACATAGCAAAAGTAGGTATTGCAGCTAATGGCAACGGCTCCCATTAAGTCGAGCGGTGAGGGATGGTGATGGCAGCCAACACCCCGCCCGTAGGGATATCCGCCCTCGCAGCTGTAACGCGTAGAAGGGAAAAGAACCCCCTCCTTCAACCCAATAAGGCCATTCACCAGCTTGAAAGTCGAACCCGGCGGGTACATGGCCATGGATGCGCGGTTGAAAAGTGGCTTTAAGGAATCCGTTTGCAGTGCTCGGTAATTCTGCGCTCTATCGCGCCCAACGAGCAGTTCAGGGTCGAAGCTAGGACTACTCACCAGAGCCAGTATTTCGCCAGTAGAAGGTTCAATGGCCACAACGCTACCAAGCTTGTTCACCATCAACTTTTCACCGTAGGCCTGCAGCTTCTCATCGATGCTCACGGTAATGTTCTTACCCATAACCGAGGAGGTGTCAAACTTACCATCCGCGTAGCTTCCCTGGATACGGTTGTGCACATCTACCATGAAAATATTAACACCCTTTTGTCCTCTTAACTCCTTCTCGTAAGTTTTTTCTAACCCACTAATACCAATATAGTCGCCCGACTTATAATACGAATCCTTAGCGATAACATTATCGTCTACCTCACCCACATAACCTAGAAGACCACCAGCCACACTCAACGGGTAGGTTCGCAGTGTACGGGGTTGAACAAAAAAACCTGGATAGAGGAACAGTTTCTCTTGCAGAGAGGCGTAAGTTTTAGCAGAAATTTGCTTCAGAAAAATCGATTGCTTAAAGTATGAGTAATGCTTTGCTGCCAAGAGGCTAGCATCAACCTGTTCCTTTGTTATATCGAGTATTTTACAAAATTCAGTAGTATCAAATGCCCTAAGTTGTTGAGGAACAACCATTAGGTCATAGGCCGCTTGATTGGCAACAAGTATCTCCCCATTACGGTCGTATACCAACCCCCGAGCTGGATATTGAGTAACATAGTGTAAAACGTTATTACTAGCAGTTACCTTATAGGAAGAATCCAGCACCTGCAGAAAGAATAGCCGTATTAGAATTGCCGATGTTGCGGCAATCACAATAGACATAACAACAAACTTCCTGTCAAAACTAACTTTCACTGTGTCTACCTTGTATTACTATAATTCAGCTACCGCTTGTAAAACAGCATCTGAGCCAAAACAATAAAAACTAATGTAAATGCACTACTCAACACCACCCTGATAAAGGTAAAGAAGAAGCCATGGAACGAAAAGGCCTCTAGGTAGAACAGCGAGAAATGGTGAATGAGTATCAGTGCGGCAGCATATTTAATAAACCAAGCACTCCCATATCCTGCCATTGAAGGAATATTACCCTTATCGAACTCCTCGCGACCCGATATTAGATTGAGCACGTAAGGACGGGCAAAGGCCATAAGCGTTGTTGAAAAGGCATGAAAGCCGAGTGTATCCGAAAAAATATCAATCGACAATCCAAGCATGAATCCGGAGGCCAGAAGTATCCAGCGCGGCGTCTGAAATGGCAGTATTAGGATAAAAAGAACGTAAACATAAGGGTTCAAAAAGTCACTAAGCTGGATGTTGTTGAAGATGAATTCCTGCAACAGCACAAGCAAAAGAAATAAGCCTAGATATTTAATGAATTCCTTAATCATTTTTCATGTTTGTGCTTTCCAGCTGCTGCTGCTCGCCAGCTAGCTTATTGTTGATAATATAAACGTAGTTAATCTTATGAAAGTCAGCAGACAGTTCCACACGTATGCGATAAAAGTTGCCACCACTCTTCCTAAAGTCACGCACAAATCCCAGAAGAATACCCTCTGGGAAAATGGAAGAATAGCCAGAGGTAACCACAGAGTCACCCACTGCTATGTCGGCATGCTGAGGTATTTCCGATAGAATAATCACATCTGGATTAATTCCGTCCCACGCGAATGATCCAAAATATCCAGTTCTACTGAGCTTGGCAGAGATCTTCAGATCGGTATTAAGCAAGCTAATCACGGTTGAGTAGTGAGGCGAACAACTTTTGACAACACCCACAATCCCCTCATTGGAGATAACTCCCATCTCTGGCCTAACACCATCGTCAAGCCCCGCCTTTAGGGTTATGTAATTATGCTGCTTGTTAATCGAGTTGTTCACCACTAAAGCCCCTATGTAGGTATACTGCCCATGACCTATAGTATCTGGTATATAAGGCACATCAACTTTATTGGCGCACGGTAATGAAGCAATTTTCCTACGAAGGTCCAGATTTTCCTTAATCAGGATATCATTCTGCTCGCGTAACAGGAAATAGTTGCCTAAGCCCGTGAAGTAGGAGTGGATTGAACCGCTAAAGCCACGTGCTGCAGAAACTACCCGATAACGTTGGTAAATGCTATCGGTAGAAATGAGCACAAGCGATATCCCCTCCAAAATGATAAAGAGAAAAATTATGTGATATCGAAGTAAGAACCTTAATAAGCTGTTCATCTAAGTTGCAAAGACTAACGCATTAGGAAGGAAAATCTATCTACATTTTTGAGCGAAATACCTGTTCCTCGAGCCACTGCGTGAAGCGGATCCTCAGCCACGCGGAATGGAATATTGATCTTATCGGTCAACCGCTTATCCAAGCCACGAAGGAGAGCGCCACCACCAGCAAGGTATATTCCCTTGGTCACAATGTCAGCATAAAGTTCAGGGGGCGTTTGCTCCAGCACACCCAACACGGCAGTTTCAATCTTCGAAATAGATTTATCGAGGCAGTGTGCAATTTCCTGATAAGAAACTGGAACCTCAATGGGCAGAGCCGTCATAAGGTTTGGTCCGCGAACAACGTAGTCGCTAGGCGGATTATCGAGGTCGGGCAGTGCACTTCCCACTGCTATCTTAATGTCTTCCGCCGTTCTTTCTCCAATTTTAATATTGTGCTGATGGCGCATGTAAGCTTGAATATCGCCGGTAAAACCATCACCAGCAATACGAATACTTTTGTTGCAAACAATGCCACCCAGTGCAATCACTGCAATTTCAGTTGTTCCACCTCCTATGTCAACAACCATGCATCCTTCAGGTGCCTCTACATCGAGACCGATACCCAGAGCCGCAGCCATAGGCTCATAAATCATGTAAACATCACGACCACCGGCATGCTCTGCAGAGTCACGCACCGCACGAATTTCCACCTCAGTGCTTCCAGAAGGAATACAAACCACCATCCGCAGCGAAGGAGTAAACAGCTGATTCTTGGGGCTAATCATTTTAATCATGCCTCGAATCATTTGCTCGGCTGCATTAAAGTCGGCAATCACGCCATCGCGCAGAGGGCGGATGGTTCGAATATTGTCATGCGTTTTGCCGTGCATTTGTCGGGCAGCCTCACCAATTGCAATCAACTTGCCTGTGTTGTGGTCTATGGCCACAATTGAGGGCTCGTCCACCACAATTTTGTCGTTATGAATAATAATGGTATTGGCAGTGCCGAGGTCAATAGCCAATTCCTGAGTTAAAAACGAAAACAATCCCATATTTTCAGTACATTAATTGCTTAGTGTTTAAAATGTCGAACTCCTGTGAATACCATGCTCATCCCGTTGGCATTACAGTAGTCAATGGACTCCTGATCCTTAACCGAGCCGCCTGGCTGAATGACCGCCACAATACCGGCGTGGCAAGCAATTTCTACGCTATCGGCAAACGGGAAAAAGGCATCTGAAGCCATTACAGCCCCCTTAAGGTCGAAGCCAAAGCTCTTTGCCTTATCGATAGCGTGCTTGAGTGCATCTACCCTAGAGGTTTGCCCAACTCCACTAGCCAGTAACATCCCATTCTTAGCCAGCACAATGGCATTTGATTTGGAGTGCTTCACCAGCTTGTTGGCAAATATCATATCGTTCACCTGCGCATCAGTTGGGGTAGTTGTGGTAACCACTCTCATATCCTTCTTGCCTTCAGTATTCATATCGCGGTACTGAACCATCACCCCGTTAAGTAGCGAACGGAACTGCTTCACCGTTGTTTTACCCGCCTTCTTTTCTAAAATAATTCTATTCTTTTTAGTTTTTAGCACAACCAACGCATCCGAGGTATAGGCAGGTGCTATAATTACCTCAAAGAAAAGGCTATTGATTTCGTTGGCAACATCGGCTGTAACCTCCACGTTGGTAATCAAAATGCCGCCAAAGGCTGAAACCGGATCTCCGGCAAGAGCATCCTTCCATGCATTCATCAATAGGGGACGCATGGCTGCTCCACAGGCATTGTTATGCTTGAGAATAGCAAATGATGTTTCCGAAAACTCATCCATCAAGCTAACCGCTGCATCAATATCGAGGAGATTGTTATAGGAAATCTCCTTGCCGTGCAGCTGGTTGAACAACTCATCAAAATTTCCATAAAAGGCTCCACGTTGATGAGGGTTCTCACCATAGCGAAGAGGCTTATGGTGCTGCACGCTTGCCTTAAAAGCAACAGGCTCTTCTCCTGCAAAGTAGGAAAAAATGGCCGAATCGTAATGCGAGGAAATGTTGAAGGCCTCCATGGCAAAATGTCGACGCTGTTCTAGCGTTGTTTCACCACCACCCTGCTCCAGCACATCGAGCAACTCCCCATACTGATTTCTGGATGCAACAATGGCCACATCCTTATAGTTTTTTGCCGCCGCTCTTATTAGTGATATGCCGCCGATATCAATTTTTTCGATGATCGATTGGTCATCAACACCTGAAGCGACTGTTTCCTCAAAAGGGTAAAGGTCAACAATAACCAAGTCGATTTCAGGAATAGCATACTCAGTAAGCTGTTGCAGATCGCTTGGCTGCTCCCGCCTAGCCAGTATACCACCAAAAACTTTGGGATGAAGTGTTTTTACTCGACCCCCAAGAATGGACGGGTAGCCAGTGAGGTTTTCCACCGACTCGGCGATGACTCCTAATTGCTGAATGAATGATAATGTTCCACCAGTGGAGTATATTTTTACACCAAGGTTGCTTAACTTTTTAACGACCAAATCAAGCCCATCCTTATAATAGACAGAGATTAAAGCACTTTTAATCCTTCGCTCATTACTTAACATTACAAAAAATTTCCAGCAAAGATATAAGAACCCTAGGAAAAAAGTACTAATTCAACCAATTAACAAAGTAATTTTATGGGCTTTTTCATCATATTAATATTTTTTTGATGAAGCGTTTTTATTTCCTCTACGTTTATAGGTTGTTAATCTTTTTAATTGGACCACAGTCAAAGTCTTAAATTACCATAAATCAACTTTGGCATGGTGGCCAAAATGATGCAAGAAAAGGAACAAAAACAAAGGTTGCAAAGAAAAACCAAACAAATAGGGTTAACTTGGCCATGTCAAAATAAAGGCCAACGAATTTCTTAACGAACAAGGTACATGAAAACCATACGTCAAATTATTGAAAGTCTATTCTTCGCACTCCACGCGGCAAGCGTAAATAAGCTTCGGACATTTCTTTCTTTACTGGGCATCACCATTGGTATTTTTGCCATCATATCGGTGCTAACCCTCATCGACTCTCTTGAGCGCAACATACGAAACAGCTTACAGTCGCTTGGTAATAACGTAGTTTACGTGCAAAAGTGGCCTTGGATAGTGGAGGGAGAATACCCTTGGTGGAAGTTCATGAATCGCCCACAACCCACCTTCAATGAGTTTGAATCGTTGCAGCAGAGGGTCAAATTAGCATCAGCTAGCGCCTTCTTATTTGGTTCGAGACTAAAACCCAGCTATAAGAATGCCTCTGTTCCCGATGGTGTTGTCTATTGCGCCTCCTACCAGTACGATAAAATTCGTTCATTCGAAATTGTTCAAGGCCGATACTTTTCACAGTTGGAATCGATGCAAGGTAAACACCTTGCAATAGTCGGGCAAGATATTGTTAGCGGGTTATTTGGCACCGAAGACCCTATCGGAAAATCAATTAAGTTGGGAGATGAAAGAGTTCAAATAATTGGAGTATTTAAAAGGGAGGGGAAAACTCTTGTTGGGGATGAAAGTATCGACAAGGTTGTTCTCGTACCAGCCGCATACGGCAAAACCTTTGTTAACCTGCGAAGAGCCAACCCAACCATTATGATTAAAGGAAAGGATGGGGTGCCAACTGATGAAGTTATGGACGAAGTGCGGATGGTGCTTCGTGCCGACAGAAGGCTCAGACCTTTGGAGGAGGACAACTTTGCACTCAACCAGCTAAGTCAAATCAGCAAGCGCCTCGACAGTATATTTGGCATATTAGATTTAGCAGGAATAATTATTGGAGGCTTTAGCATTTTAGTTGGAGGCTTTGGCATTGCCAACATCATGTTCGTTTCGGTTAAAGAGCGCACCAATATGATTGGTATTCAAAAGGCACTTGGAGCCAAACAATATTTTATTTTGCTACAATTCCTCTATGAATCAGTACTGCTATCGCTGATGGGTGGTGGTATTGGACTTTTGCTGGTCTTTCTGGGTGCGATGATTATTAGCAACCCCTCCTTTGAGGTTGCCGTTTCGTTCAGAAATGTTGTAACGGGGCTATCTATATCGGCCGCAATTGGAATAATTTCGGGCTTTGTGCCAGCCTATACAGGTGCACGTCTCGATCCGGTAGAAGCCATTAACGCTAAAGTATAAGAAATCAAGAACCAATGAATATGAAAAAAGCACCGCTTGGTGCTTTTTTTGTTCTATTGCTTAACCGCCTCATTGGCAATTGCCTCCTCCACAATCCGAGTTAACTCCACAAAATCGGCCACCGACAACCGTTCAGGACGCAGCTGCAGAAATCGATTATCGGGCAACACTCCTGCATAGGCAGCACGAATTGAATTACGTATTGTTTTTCGTCGCTGGTTAAAGGTGGACTTCACCACTCTAACAAACAATTTTTCATCGCAGCCCAACTTCGTTACATCATTGCGAGTCAAACGGACAACGGCTGATTTCACCTTTGGAGGTGGATCGAAAACTTGCTCGTTCACCGTAAAAAGGTATTCAATATTGTAGTAGCACTGAAGCAATACGCTCAAAATTCCGTATGTTTTGCTCCCTGGCCTTTCAGCCATCCTTTCAGCAACCTCCTTTTGAACCATCCCTACCACCTCAGGCACCCTGTCCTTATAATCCAGCACATGAAAGAAAATTTGAGAGGAGATGTTATACGGGAAATTCCCTACTACGGCCAAAGGGGTAGGTAAGGCCTCCGCTAAATTTAACTTTAGGAAGTCCTTGGAAAGAAGATGATCGCCTAGCTGCGGATAAACCACATTGAGATACTCAACCGACTCCCTATCTACTTCAACTGCGAACAGCGGAATGGGCTGCTTCACCAAGAATTGCGTAAGCACGCCCATGCCCGGACCCACTTCGAGAATAGCTGCAACCTGCTTGTTTTGCAGGCTATCCACTATTTTTCGTGCAATATTATTGTCACGCAGGAAGTGCTGACCCAGCTGCTTTTTAGGACGTACGCTCATAGAAAATACAATAAGACGACAAAGGTCGCTAAAATGTTTTGAAGTATAACATTTGAGTGGAGCAACTTATTTGAAGACCATTTGCTGATATCACATAAGCCCAAATCCGATTGTAGGATGTAAAAAAATAGAGTTTTCAGCAAATCTTTGCCATCTTTGAAAAAATGATGTTTCGTGACTTTTGAATCCACCTTTACAAAAAGACGAGTGATAATAGTCTTAGGTGTAACGGTTTGGCTGTTTATATTATGGGAAGGAGTTCCAATGGCTGAATCGTTAATGCACGGAAGGCCGCACTTGGGGGAAAACATGCACCCGCTTTCCCTGCTTGGTGCTCTATTGTTGATGCCAGTAAACTGGGGCTTGGAGTCAGCCAAGTGGTTCATGTTAGTCAAAAGTGATTTATCTGACGGATTCAGGCAAGCCTTCCGCTCAGTTCTTGGCGGGTTAGCACTTGGCCTGATCACGCCAAATCGAATTGGAGAACCATTTACGAGGTCCATGCTGCTGAAGTCGGAAAGTTACGTTTCAACTACTGCGGCAGCCCTGCTCTGTAGCCTTGCCCAGCAGGTAACAACCATTGTTTTTGGAACAGCAGGTATGCTAATATTAATCCACAAGCACAGGATGCCTCTACTGATGCACTCTGTTCATACTACCTTTCTCATGGCGGCAGGTCTATCGGCTGGACTTATAATCCTAATGCTACTCTTCCCTGCCCTGCTAAAAAAGTTAGCAAAGTTGGCGTTCATGAAACGTCTAAAGCAAAGTTTTCGCAGTCTGTCCCTATTTGGTCTCATAGCCACAATAAAAGTCACTGCACTGAGTGTAGCTCGGTATGCCATTTTCACCTCCCAATATTTGTTATTAATTTATGGATTCGGAGCCAATGCTCCCATTGAAATTTCATTTGCCGCCATAGCCTCTATCTACCTTATTGGTAGTGCAATTCCCTCTGTTGCATTAGCCGATATGGGTGTTAGAGTCTCGCTTGCATTAATCTTTTTAGGACCCATTGTAGGTAACGGAGTGGCAATAATGGCAAGCAGCACACTCTGGCTTGTAAACATAGGCTTCCCAGCATCCATTGGCAGCATACTACTACTGATAAAACCAGAGCGGAATATAGGTTCAAAAAATGGAAGTGGCCCATTTCTCTGATTAAGAAGAAATTCACCTTACATTTTACTCCAATATCAATAGCATTTCTAACTATCTAGCTTATATTTGCGTAAAGCTCCACTAAATGGAAACCTACCGGAAGCCAAAAGGATCGCTAATTTCCTACTTCAGTAATAAAGTTAAAAATCACGGAGGCATCAACCTAGCCCAGGGAATACCGGGTTTTGCTCCGCCTTCTGAATTGCTCGAGAGTCTTCAACAGCAATCCCTTGAAGGGCATCACCAGTATGCACCCAGCCACGGCGACAGCACTTTGCTGGCTATTCTAGCCGCCCGATACTCTAAAACCATAGATGTCACCACCAAGAGCATACTTATTGTACAAGGGGCTACTGAAGCGCTAAACCTTGTAATTATTTACCTCCGCCAGCTGCTCAACCGCTCTTTTACAATAATGTCGTTTGACCCCTCCTACGAAAGCTACAAAAACTTGCCACCACTTTACGGCTGCAAGTTTGTGGCCTACCCGCTCAACGAAAATAATTCATTTGATCCAGAGGAGCTACGGTTATTTATGCGAAAAAACGACGTGAAATTGCTCTTTTATGCCTCACCAGGTAATCCGTATGGGAAGGTATTTTCTAAGGAGGAGACCGATGCCCTATTAACGTTAAGCCGCGAAGAGGACATTTTTGTTGCCATTGACGCCGTTTACCGTGAACTTTACTTTGAGAAACGACCATACATTCCTATTGAATCATTTAACCACCGTATATTCTACATTAACAGCTTTTCGAAGGTGTTTTCCATAACAGGCTGGAGGATAGGTTACCTCATAGCCCATCAAATACACATGCCTGCAATTCGCTCTATTCACGACTACACGGGCC
Source organism: Williamwhitmania sp. (assembly GCA_035529935.1). Classification (NCBI taxonomy): domain Bacteria; kingdom Pseudomonadati; phylum Bacteroidota; class Bacteroidia; order Bacteroidales; family Williamwhitmaniaceae; genus Williamwhitmania; species Williamwhitmania sp. Next base: position 20,878 of record DATKVT010000228.1, read on the forward strand.
TTTGCGCACCTAACCTTTTTCAAAAAGCACTCGCCGACTACCTTCCAAAGAACCATTTTGGAAGACCATACGTGGAGGGCATCCGTGAAATATTAGGTCACAACTTTACCACCATGAAAACCACCCTCCAGCAGCTCGGATTCTCTATACCACGCATTGATGGAGGCTACTTTGTATGGGGTAAACTTCCAGAAGGTTATCCTGATGGCTTTAAAACAGCCATGAAACTCTACGAAGATCAGGAGTTAGCAACCATTCCCGGTGAACATTTCTCCGACAGAGCCAAAGATTACTTGAGGCTAAATATTGCACGACCCGAAGAGGAGGTTGAAGAGGCCTGCAGGAGGCTAACCACCTTTTTCAGTAAATGACAATTATTACTTTTGAATTTGCGCTTCTATTTACCTATGCTGCACTACTTGCTGCCTTTACCTTTGCAGCTGTACGCCAGCGAAGAAACGAAGCCGATATTTCAACCGCTATTGGTATCTCCATTGTAGTTGCCTTGCGTAACGAGGAGAACAACGTTGAAGCCCTAGTCAAATCGCTACTTGTTCAGCAATACCCACAGGAGTTATTTGAGATTATCCTCGTAGACGACCACTCCATCGATAACACGATAAGCAAAATCCAATTCCACCCCCAAGTGAAGGTTGTTTGTATTAACAATCATTCCCAAGGAAAGAAGGCTGCGCTCAAAGCAGGAATCTCAGCCGCACAGTTCCCCTATGCTGCCCTAACCGATGCAGACTGTAGACCAACCCCATTTTGGCTTGGCAGCCTTGCATCACTAATTAACCGAGAAGAGCCAACACTAATTGCAGGCCCAGTAGCCATGCAGCATAGCCAAGGATTGATTAGTGCTTTTCAGTACTGGGAGTTAGAAATACTTCAAACAGTAACCTATGGCAGCGCAGCACTAGGATTTCCAACTATGTGCAATGGAGCAAACCTGCTTATAAGCACAACCGGGTACCAAAATGCCGACCTAAAAGAAGGCAAAAGTTCATCTGGCGATGATATGTTTTTGCTTCACCACTTCCTGAAGCAGGACTGGAGGGTGATGTTCACTCGCTCTTCCAACGCAATTGTTTACACCTATCCGGAGTCAACCTTTACGTCGATGCTACAGCAACAGCTGCGTTGGGCTTCAAAAAGCAAGCATTACCGACACCCCACTACCATTGCCTTGGGAACAATTACCTTTTTGACCAATGCAGGGCTTGTGCTCCTCACTATTCTCACCTCCTTTGGCCTTTGCACCATAGAGCTCCTCCTATACACCTTCTGTATCAAAATTATGGCAGAAGGAGCTTCGGCCTATCTTCCAAGGCAAAAAGTGCGAGGGAAAAAACCCTCCATATTCAGCTTTTTACTAAGTTCGTTAGCAATGCCTTTTTATGCTACCTTTGTTGCAATTGCTTCAACAGTAGTTAAAATTCGATGGAAAGGCAGGACAATAGTTTAGAAAACAGATCGGGTTCGCTCCTCCACATTGCACTGCTCCGGTTGTTAAAAAACCGGCTGTCCATGGTAGCCTTAGGCTTTATTGTTCTTCTTACAATTTTGGCCATTTTTGGTTATGCCATTGCACCGGACAGCACCCCATACGCCAACGACCAGCACGTGGAGTTGGCCGCAAAAAAACCCGGATTCAAGATAACCTTTCTAAAGCAAAGGATAAACCAGCAAATTCCGAAGGTTGGGTTTCTTCATGCCATGCTTTTTGGCAAACCGGCACTATTCATTACCACCCCCATTAACAGCTATCAAATTGTTGGTGACAGCGTGGTGGTCAACCTTTTTACCGGCACGAAAGATGAAAAACTCACCACCGCCTTCGGTTTGGTAGATGCTCTTTACGCTATCGATCCAGATTATCCAATCCGCTACAGCCGCGATTCAGTGCAGCTAAAGCTGGTAAACGGGCTGGTTACAACCATTTCGCGAAAAGAAATATTAGAACAAGCCAAAAGTAACCTCACCGAATCACGAACTTACCTCCTCGGCACCGACCGATTTGGCCGTGACCTACTTAGTCGATTAATCTTAGGCACCCGAGTTTCCTTGGCTGTTGGATTTATTGCCGTTTCCATCTCTCTAATAATTGGTATTTTTTTAGGTGCATTAGCTGGTTACTATGGTGGATTTGTTGACCGTGCAATCACCTGGATTATAAACGTGTTTTGGTCGATCCCAACTCTGCTAGTGGCCATGGCCATAACCTTGTTGCTAGGCAAAGGGTTTTGGCAGGTTTTTGTTGCCATTGGGCTAACCATGTGGGTGGAGGTTGCCCGCGTTGTTCGTGGACAGGTTCTCGGGCTACGCGAAAAAGAGTATGTTGAAGCAGCCAAGGTAATTGGACTAAGCAATTTTCGAATTATTTTTCACCACATACTCCCCAATGCCATTAATCCAGTAATCATAATTTCGGCGGCCAACTTCTCCTCAGCCATCCTCATTGAGGCAGGACTTAGCTTTCTTGGAATAGGCGTTCAACCGCCAACACCTACTTGGGGAGGTATTGTTAAAGACCATTATGGCTACATCATTCTCGACTCGGCTTACATGGCGTTGCTTCCAGGCTTTGCCATAATGTTTACAGTATTGGCATTCAACCTGCTTGGCAACGGCCTGCGGGATGCTCTTGATACACGAGAAACAACCTAGACACCAAACATACCAACATGCTGATTATGAAAGCACAAAACAAGTTGGCAGCTGGCTTCGATTCTACTTCTTCTATATTGAAGAATAATGCTGTATCGTTAAAATCGGTGGTAATGCTACTGTTTTTCAGCTTTATTGGCACAGCCATTTCTGCTCAATGGCTCAAGGAATTGCGCACGAATACCTACAACTCGTTAACGGTCCAGTATTGGAAGGCACTGGAGATTGTGGAAGTTGCTACCTCCTACTCCGACAAAGGGGAAGAGGAGATTAAAACCGAAACAACCTTTTCCGTGGATCGACGTCAGGTAAGCCAAACCGTTTACAGAGATGATGAACGAGTTGCCTCCTACGTATACCAGTTTAATCCATGGAGGCAGCTTATGAACAAAACAATACGGGAGCTGCAAACCGATGGGTCTTGGCAATATACCAAACAGCAATACACCTACCAAGGAAAACTACTCAGGACGATAGACTGCTTCGATGTTGTCAATTCACCGCTTTATTCAGTCAGAATTGAAAACGACAGCCTAGGTCTTCCCATAAAGGCTGTTCAATTATCGGCAGATAGCACTGTGATGTCCTCAGAAAAAGCGGTTGCTAACTATACTACAAATAGAATAACCTATATCGGCTACGATGCACAAGGAAATGTAACTCGAACTGAAGAGGGTAAGATTGGCTTTAAAAAAGTTGGATGGGAAAAGGTTAACTTACATGGCGACTGCTACTTCTACCCTCTAAATCGTGCTGCTAACGATTCAATATACTGTAACGTAGATATTAAGTACGATAGCAACGGGAACTGGGTCGAAAAAAAGATTTACCAAGGAATTGTAAATAAAAGTTGGGAATTAGATAACCCAACCCTTGTAAGTGTCTTAAAACGAAAGATTAAGTATGTCAGGTAGAAAGTTTCTACTAGCCTTTTCCTTTTGACAGCACAATATGGCTTGTATTATCTCAATTGCAATATCCACTCCAGTAAACCATATTTGTAATATCACAACCTCACCTTGGGCCAGATACTCCAATTACCTATACTTATAAGCTACACACCTACCTGAACCTTTTCGAGTTGCTAACGTAGCCAAAAGTTTGCC
>DATKVT010000229.1 GCA_035529935.1 Williamwhitmania sp.
GAGTGAATAAAATTCACAAATAAGAGCACAAAAGAAAACAGAACAAACAAGAAACTCATTCATACAAAGATTGAGATTTATAGAAACTGAAAGTGCCTGCAATAAAATTGCAGGGTTTTAACCATTATCTAGGATAATAAAAGAATTTGAAGCTGCCTTTGTCCCACTACTTCAACATCAACAAGAGGTTAAACTCCTACGGAGTATTGGCAACTTGGATGGGATCCATTTTTCAACAAAACTTCATCCCTGCCCGCCGGCAGGCGGGGTCTACGGCGAAGGAGAGCTATTCAACGGCAAAATTGGATTAACCCTCCGCTGCGCTCCAACTCATCTCTCATAACTCATAATTCATAACTCAGGCCGAGTTAGTTTTAAGGAATAGCGCATTGCACGCAAATTGGGATGCTACCGATTAATCCTACTCCATTTCAGCAGATAACATGAAGTTAGTGTTAACGCCAAGTGCCAAAGATTGAGGATAAATTAACTGTTTTTCAAAAGCCATAACCGGTTTATTGCCTATTTTTGGTACAGGTAACTGAAAGCAATCTATTTTCCTAAAACAGAAAATTCAATGCGGCACCTCCCAGTAAATAAAACGCTACTTACCCTCCTGCTCATAAGCATGTGCACCACCCTGACAATGGCGCAGGAACCGGGCGAGTTGGAATTACAATTTCCCAAGGTTGCCACCCGAGCAACCGAGCCATTCCTATTTTCCACCACCACCCTAACGGCGGAGGACCTAAAGTGGAGCCTACACGATGCCGGCAGCTACGGGCAGGGCGTTGAAGGACCTTTTGGTTACGAGGGCGTAAGCCAGCAGGTTGGCGTAAAGGGATACTTAGGGTATCGGCTTACGGTGTATGCCAGCGCGGCCATTGGTATTCCACGCGAAGGCAACACCACCACAAGCGCTCAGCGGGCGGAGATTATCCACGATTTTGTGGGAGGCAGAAAGAGCTATGGAATGCGCCTCGGTTTAGGCGTTGGCTTTAGCAACGATTTTAGCAATGCCAAGTCGCTGCTCAGCCGCATCACCCTCTCCTTCGATACCCCCAATTTAAAAGCCAGCGGAAACCTGCTCGTAGAGCACACCTTTGCTCAAGGTAGGGATGGTGTTGACGTAATTACCAACCTTGGATTTCAATACCGGCTGTTTAGAAACTTTTATGCCGGTTTCGAAGCCATTGGGCAGGATTTGGAGGGCTTTTGGGAGGCAGATGAAGCCGAAGGCGGAGCAAAATTAATGGTTGGTCCGTCGCTAAGCCTCGCACCCAAAAAATCGAGGCTTTCATTTGCTTTTTGCGGGGGACCTGCCATACATGCCACGCACAGCACGGTTACAAACCCCAATGCCATAAGGGAACTTCCCGCTCAATCAGGCTTTGTAGTAATGGCCAGCGTAATATACAGCTTGTCGGGAAGTTAGACATTATCATATAACTGGAGCGCCCTAGATTGCGCAATCACTAAGTGGCTGCAAACTCAAAAAAACCGTTGAAACGGTTTGGAATTGATAAAGCTGCCATATAATCCCACGGTTGAAACCGTGGGCTATGTCATTCAATGGCGAAGGTTTGTAGACCAGCGCCCTAGGCTGCGCAACTATTCATCGTGAATTGCAGGGCTAGAGAATTTGTTGCACACCTACGGAGTGCCAATTCACCTTCATCCTATATACTACCAACGTTTGGCTCCTATGGAGCCTTGCGCTTTCGATTCACCCGCTCGCCCCGACAACCACGCAACGCTCCGTCCGGTCGTTTCGTCCCATCGGGAAATGGTGTTATGCAATATTTTATTACTTTACCGCGGTTAAAAATTATGCCAACCCTTAAAGCGCTACCTCATGGAAAAGCTCTATATTCTTTGGACTACCGACAACAAGGACACCATCAGCAAAATGCTCGCTATGTATGCCATCAACGCAAAAACCCACGGTTGGTGGAGCCATGTAACGGTAATTATTTGGGGAGCCTCGGCCAAGCTTGCCGGTGCCGATGTGGAGGTACAATCGCAAATTAAGGCGATGCTGACCAATGGCTTGGTGGTGGAGGCGTGCAAAGCCTGCAGCGACAGCTTTGGGGTTAGCGATACGCTCACCAGCCTAGGCGTAAACGTCCGTTACATGGGCCAACCATTAACCGAATATCTCAAGTCGGGCGATCGATTGCTGACCTTATAGGAATTAAGAATTGTAGCTAATCAAACTGCGTTCTACCTACGGACCATGCCCGTCGACCTCTTAAAATATAAAATGCCCAAATTCTTCAATCCGGGCATTTTATGGTATTACATTTTAATGTTCTAGCCTCTCTTTCTCGGTTCAATTCCAAAGGTGAATCCACCCTTAACGCGTTCGATCAGCTCGGGTAGTATGTCCTGATACTCGCCAACAATTCCAAAGTCGGCATGGTGAAAAATGGCTGCCTTGGGGTTGTGGTCGATGGCAATTATCTTGCCGGCCTCCTTCATTCCCGCAATATGCTGAATGGCTCCGGAAATACCAACGGCAACATACACCTTGGGGCGAATGGTTTTACCCGTTTGTCCAATCTGCCGGGCATATTCGCTAACACCCTCGTCAACCACCGGTCGGCTGCAGGCCCATTCAGCATTTATCCCTTGGTTTATCAGTTCGGTGGCAAGATTTTTTATCAAGCCCAAACTGTCGTTGGTGGTTCCTCTTCCACCGGAAATAATGATATCGGCATCGAAAAGGTTTTGCAGGCCGCCCTCGCCTCTCACGGTTTTCTGGATCTCAACCACAAAATCCCTGTCGCTCAGCGAAGGGCTGAAGCTGGAAACTATACCCTTTCGACCTTCAACTCGCTTGGGAACCTCAAAGGTACCTGCACGGGCGGTGGAAACCTGTGGGCAAACAAAGCCCAGAATGGTGGCCAACTTACTTTCGCCATAGGTTGGGCGCCTTGACTCAAGAATGGGGGTGTAAATCACCTGCTCCTTCTTATCCACATACTCTCCAATCTCAAGTCCGGTGCAGTCAGCAGTTACGCCACTGTTGGTTTTCATGCCAATGCGGGGGGCCAGCTCCCTACCGGAGGTGGTTGCCGCAAACAGGGCAATCTCCGGTTTTCGTAGCCTTATAACCTGTGCAAAGATGGAGGAGAATGGGAGCACAAGGTACTCCTCTAGCTTATCGTTTTCCACAACAACAACTTCGTCGGAACCATGCTCGATAAGGATTTGTGCCAGTGGTTCTACATTTTTCCCAATAATCAAGGTCATCACCTTGGTATCGTTGCCAAGCTGGTTTGCTAGGTTTCGAGCAGGAGTGAGCAGCTCAAGCGATGGACGGGAAATTTTGCCATTAACCACCTCTGCCCAGGTTAGTATTCCACGTGCACCCTCCCTAAAATCTTTTTCGGGGAAATCGGGCCTGTCAACCTCCTTTTTTGCAGCCTGCTCCTTCTTCTGCAGCACATTGCCACCCTTTTTGAAGTTGGCAATAAGGTTATCAACCAAGGAAGATTCGTTATGTCCCTCCGACATGGTGATGGGTGGTCGTTCACTCACAATGTTTACCACCTTGGCCACAATGGTTGGAGAACCGCTAATGCCAATTTTCTCGGTTCCCAATCCAACATCGGCAATTCCAAAGGTTGTGATTTTAATAGTCCTAGCCCTAACGGCTCCGCTAAGGGATGGCTTTCGTGGTGGAATACCGGTTGGGGTAAGGGAGATAACGCAGGGCATGGGGAGCTGCATCATTTGGTAGCCACCCTCAATAATTCGTTTAGCAACCACCTTGCCAACGCCATCGGCCTTTACGCTCTCCACAAAGGTTGCCTGTGGAATGCCAATGCTTTCGGCCACCTGCGATGGAACGTGGGCCGTATCGCCATCGCTGGTTTGCCTCCCCGCTAGGATGATAAATGGCTCCTTGGAATCCTTGGTAAACCCCAGATGCTTGAGCATGGTGGATATGGCCAAACCGGTGGCGTAGGTATCGCTCCCGCCCAGCTTGCGATCCGACAAGAGGTAGGCCTCGTCGTAGCCCATGGAGATTGCCGTGCGCAAGGAGGCCTCAAAAGAGCTGGGCCCCATGGAGCAAACGATAAGCCTTGCATCGGGATGCTGCTTTTTGAGTTGCAACCCCGCTTCCAACCCAAATTGGCAATCGATGTTGATAATCGATTTTGCCTTTGTCCGGTCCATCAACCCATCCTCGCCCATTCTCATTTCGCTGGGAACCGGTACCTGCTTTATTAAGCTTATTATTGTTAATGCCATTGCTTCATATCTTTAAAAGTTACATGTTTTGAAATTCCGGACCATTTCCTCCATTGGGAACCATCCACGTAATTCCCTGCTCGGGCGATTTAATATCGCAGGTTTTGCAATGCATGCAATTCTCGGCATGGATCCTCAGCTCCTTCTCCCCATCCTTATTTGTATGAAGTTCATATACCTCCGATGAACAGAAGAACTGGCATGGAGCGCCAAATTGGTCAATGTTCACCGTGCTAAATTTATCCGGATTGTTAATCTTTAAATGGACCTCCTGCAGCTCGTCGTGGTGAACTCCCGAAAAGAATACATCGGTAGCCTTATCGAAGGTGAGCACCTTGTCGAACTCCAGCTGGCTTTTAAAACGATCGCTGAACGATTTCCCCTTAAATTCGCTAAGATTTTGGGTGGTGGTGTAATCGGCATGCGACTTTAGTCGACCAAAGAATCCTGCCCCGCCGGTTATCAGCTGAGTTCCAAAATGGAGACCTCCAAGAAAGAGCCCCTTGGCAAATCCCTGTCTGAAGTTCCGAACCTGATACATCTCCCTGTGGATAGTACTAGCTTTTAACAACTCCGTATACTGCTGAAGCATATCTTCGGAAAAATTGTTGGCCTGCAACGCCTTGGCAACGACTTCGGCGGCAAGCATTCCCGATTTAATGGCTAGGTGTATGCCTTTCAAAGCTGGCATGGTTACCAAACCGGCGCTATCGCCTACAATTAGGGCATTGTCCACATACAGCTTAGGCATGGCGTAATAGCCACCCTCCGGCAAGGTCTTAGCACCATACTCCACCAGTTTTCCACCCTTCAGAAACTTTGCCACAAAAGGGTTGGTTTTCCATACCTGAAATGCATCGTGTGTGTCAAAGGAGGGATCTCTGTAGTCGAGGCCTACCACCAACCCAACGGCAACTCTGTTATCGTTCAGTCCATAAATAAAACCCCCACCAAACTCATCATTGTTGAGCGGATAGCCCATGGTGTGGTAAATTTCGCCTGGGGCGATGTTGCCTTCGGGAACTGCCCACAGCTCCTTGCAACCCAGCGAGTATATCTGTTCGTTCCGGTTCTTGCTGAGATTGAACTTGTTTATAAGCATTTTGGCCAAACTACCACGTGTTCCTTCGGCAAAAATGGTGATCTTTGCTTCAACGCGAGTGCCAACCTGAAAATTCTCCAGCTGATGTCCATGATGATCGATACCGGTATCCTTGGTCTTGGCACCAACTACTTTTCCATCCTTGTACAAAATCTCATCCACCGCAAAACCAGGATATATCTCTACACCTTTCTCCTCTGCTTTAACAGCCAGATAACGACATATTTTGCCGAGCGAAGCGGTATAGTTACCCTTATTGTTCATGTAAGGAACATGGAAGGGAAGAGCAATGCTTCCATTTTTCCCTAGCAATACAGTTTTGTCCCTTTTTACCTTTGCATTGAAAGGAATTTCAGAAAAATCCACATCGGGAAGCAACTCCTTGAAAACGGCAGGCTTTACAACCGCCCCCGACATGATATGGCTACCGATAGAGCTCCCCTTTTCAATGAGCAGGATTCTATCACTTCGGCCATTCTGTCGCAACTTATCTGCCAAATGAATTGCCGTAGCAAGACCAGATGGTCCACCTCCAATAATCAACACATCCGTTGATATGGTGTCAACATTGTTCATTCTGTGCCCTCCTAAAGATGTTATGGTATATAAAATAGTGATTGGTTGTTTCAGACCCCAGTATTGGATCTAAAATTGGATGCAAACATACTAAATAGCAAATTGCGTTATTATATTTCCGTCAACATTGCGAAAAAAATTTTGTACCCCAGTGATTACCTTTAAAGGTTAGCATAATAGAGAATATGGCAGCACAAAATTGGCTTCGGCTCGTCCAAATTCTCCCTTTCGTCACCAGGAAAATTGAGCGTAAGTGGTCTTGGGAAGGGCAGCATCATCCATAACTCTTAACCGATCAGGAAAGTAAAACAGAAATATTTTGCAATTTTCAGAACAATTCAGCAATTGCTCCGTTGTGTAAAGAAATGTAATGTTTTAAATGGGTGCCGAATTCTTCAACGACTATGTAAAAGTACTTCGCGATAATCTTCACAACCCGTTACCGGGTGAGGATTCTCAACGAAGAATGGCTCCTGCAGTAAGGGCAAGGCTAATAGGCCACACCAAGCCCGATGAAAAAACAAAGATAAGCGCGGTGCTGCTGCCCATTTTTCCCAATAAAGGGGAGCCCACGCTAGTATTTATTAAGCGCCAAACCTACAATGGTTATCATAGCGGGCAGGTAGCCTTCCCCGGTGGAAAAAAGGAGAAAACGGATAGCAACTTGCTGGAAACGGCTCTTCGAGAAACGTGGGAGGAGGTTGGCATTGTGCAGGAGAGCGTAACCATTCTTGGAACGTTAACACCACTGTTTATACCGGTAAGCAATCACCTAGTGCTGCCGGTGGTTGGTGTTGTGTGGTCCAAACCCAAATTCTTTCCAAATTTGCAGGAGGTGGAATACATTATTGAGGTTCCAATATGCGCACTAGTGCAGCCAAATGCCCGAACGGTAAAAACACTTGTTATTGACAATGAGCCCATGTCAACTCCATATTTCAAGGCTGGTGAAGAGATGATTTGGGGCGCCACGGCGATGATACTCGCTGAGTTCACCGACATTTCGCCCATTATTCCCTGCCAAAGTTAGCGTTAGCTCATTGCTAAGCTGCAGTAGTGACCATACCGCTCCATTACTTCACTTACATAGTTGGATGTTTCCACTCCAGCAAAGCGGCCCGCCTTCACTAAAGGATCCTTGTAATACTTGGGGTTCGCCTTCATGCGGAGGAAGAAATCAACATCGCGCCAAGAGTTTGGATTCCGGTGGTACTCTTTGGCAAGGCGGCGTGCATCTTCAATATGCACTAAACCTGCATTGTATGCGGCAAGAACAAACTTAATTCGCTCCTGCTCGCTAATGCCCTCCCGCTCAAAGTGTTTCTCCAGCGTGCGAAGGAGCATTACACCAACCCGAATATTGTTTTTTGGGCTTGCAACATTGGCCACACCAAAGTGCTCCGCCGTGATGGGCATAATTTGCATCAATCCGCAGGCACCGGCAGGAGAAGTTACGTTGGGCTTGAAGCGCGACTCCTGAAAAATAATGGAAGCCACCAAGCGCCAGTCCCAGCCAATTTCGTCGCTGAAGTGCTTTATAACCTTGTCGTAGTTAGAAATTTCATTTTCTCCAGGGTTTAGTAGCGCGTCAGCGTACCGGGTGTATACACTCTCATCCTGAAGGTATTTCATGGCAATTTGCCTGTAGCTATAACTCTTTTTAAAGTTTACCAACCAGGTGTTCACCTGCTCGAGCAATACTTTAGAATCGCGATTGACGGCCCAGCAGGCGTCCTCCTGAAGGTTTGGCAATGGGGTAACCTTTAAATCTGGAAAACGCAATTCACCAATCTTCGCCTTGGAATAGCCCATAATTGCCCTATCGATGTCACCAATAGCAACTTGCTCCAACAGCTCGTCAGCGCTATGCCTAGAAGTCTTCACCAAACTCCTTTGGCTCTCCAAAGCAGTTTGCAGCACCTTAACCTGTGATAAATCACCAGTAAGGTAAACCGCCGATGCCGAAGTCGAGTCCTGCTGCGAAACCATTGCAAGCATAAGTTCCGAATGAGGAACAGTGTAGGAAAACTTCCGTATCATGGCCTTATTGGGAACAAGGTTCATGGCAAGAATATCGCATTTACCTTGCTTAAGGAGATTATAGCCATCAACTTCATTGTCAACAGGTATCAACTCCAAGGGTACACCAATATTTTTGGCCAGCTCGGTGAGCAGCTCGTACTGGTAACCAAGTGGTTTTCCGTGATCGATGAAGAATGATAGGCCAGCGTTTTCAATTACAGCCACCAACTTACCTCGGTGCTGAATTGCAGCAATACTGGCGTTTTTGCCAATACCTCCCATCCATGGATTTAGCTGACTGCAGCTAAGCGTAAAAATCAAAAAGAATGAGAGAAACGCTACAAAATGTTTTTTAGATCTAAATAAATTCATTCAAGTTCTTTTTCACAAAGGAACTAAACATATATAATTCAGTAAAGTTCAAACAATTGTTATTAATCGTAGAAATTCCAGTAGACGCCAAACTTAAACGAGAGATCGCCAATGGGATAAGAGTATGCGGAGAAGTAATCCCGCCCAAACCAGTTCTGATCGAGATGATCGTATTTAAGGAATATTTGAGCTGTTTTCCATTGAAAGTTTATAAATCCACTAATTAGTGGATATGCGCCAAGTTTTCGAATTCGCTGGCGATAAAACTGTGCAGTAGCCGGTTGGTAGGCATCTGCATAAAACTTAGTATTGTAAAAAATGTCGGCTCCAACTTGAGCATTTAGCACATTCTTTACTAGAGGAAACTGAACATAGTAAGAGGCTTTTAAAGCAATCTTCGGTAACGGAATAACCATTTCGTCGGTTGAAGATTGTATTACTCCCTGGTGAACTAAATGTAATATACCAAGTCGCAAATGGTTACTTACAAAAATGCTGGCAACCGAAACCTGTCCTTTGTTCTGGACCGGATTTGCAGTGGTATCGAAGTAAACGTAATCGCCAACTGTCTCCAGCCTAATTTCTGCGATAGTTCTCAGCTTAGGCAGGGTCAATACGTAGTTGGCGCGTAGCTCATTTGTCTTGTTGAAAATGTTTTTCCACTGAAAGTTATTGGAAAAATATTGTGTTGTAAAAAAATCAACAGTCTTCGATGAAATTGTCAGCGAGCCGGTTTGCTGAACAGGAAAACCAAAAATGCTAAAGACAAATTTTCCATTGCCTGCCAATAGCACATCACCACTTCTGCGTCCGCTAAGGTAGCTCTTGGCATACACCGACAAGTCTATGCCCTTAACCCGCGTAAACAAACCCGCTCCCATATAAACATTGGTATAATCAATATTCGACGACTTGTTCAGTAGGAAATCCGGTTTCCAGTAGTAGTAACGCTCCAGCTCGAGTCCGGCTTTAACATACAGCTTCAACGCTTTATTGAGGCCACTCAGAAAATTTCCTGAGAGTGTAAGCTCGTTGGTCAAGTTGCGATAGTAAGAAGAGTCGTTTGTGGTTGTGTTGCTAATGTAGTAGTGGTCAAAATAGGCAACCCCGTTGGTGTGGGTTGTAGGGTTATCGGAAAACACGCGGCTAAACCTATCATACTTTAATGTGTGTCGAAGTTCCAGGTATGGGTCTCCCGCCTTTCCCTTATTGGCCCCTTGCACAATACCATAGCTATTCGATGCAAAAATTTGCATGCCCCTGATCTCGTTTTTAGCATCGTTTAGAATCACAGGAACATTTTGTGATTCCATCACAGTATCTCTAACAAACTTTTCTGCTAAAATGCCACCATTCTCCACCACTCGCATCCTTTGATAGGCAAAGGCAACGTAGCTCTTTAATCGTGGTCCATAGAAGGAAGAGTAAAGGACCAGGCTGTTGTCACGAGTAGCCTGCTTCTGAAAAAAGCCAGTCGTGCTAAATCCGTTGTGTTTTAATCCAACGCTCCATCCCGGAACAATATTTTGGTTGTGAGTAAGGTCAAGTGTTTGCTCACCTATTGCCTTCTTATTGGTGGAATACCCCAAGCGAGTAAATCGTTTTTTTGAATTAATAATTGGAATATTGTAAGGAGTATTCATATAGGGAAGGAAGTTCCTCGTAAAAAGGAAGTCTACATCATCGGGTCGAAGGAAAAAATCGATGGCTTCAATGGCTCCCCCATTGTTGGCTGTACTAATTCCCCCCACTGAATATCGGTTAAGCGCCATAACATTCTGAGCACCAAACAAGGTGGTGTCGTATTCCGAAAACTCAGGTGCCATATTCTCCGTGTTCACACGGTAAACAAAAAGACTTTTTAGCTTCAGGGAATCAGGAAATGGAAAATACAATGAGTCGAGCTTGTAGTTACAGGCTGCGTTTGCATTGGATATTAATAACCAAGACAGGCTTAATCCAAAGATTAACGAATATTTGAATCTCATTTCGCTGTCAAAATAGTCCCTGCAAAAATAAAAAAAATCCCGGTCTCGCAGGGAGACCGGGACAAAAAACCGGCGGCGGCCTACTCTCCCACCTTTCGGCAGTACCATCGGCGCTGGCGGGCTTAACGGCCCTGTTCGGAATGGGAAGGGGTGGTACCCCGCCGCCATAGCCACCGTAAGCGGTTCCGGGCGCTTACTCCCGTAAATCTTAACGTTCTTCTCGCAGAGCAGGCGGCG
>DATKVT010000230.1 GCA_035529935.1 Williamwhitmania sp.
GAATATCCGGCAGATTGAGTCTAGGTAGTTCGTCTTGTAGCTCCAGGCCAACTGAACCTTCGGGTATCTCAAGCTGAACGCTCTCTTTACGTCCTCAACGACTTTCCGAATTGTCCGTTCGGAAAAAACGTAAAGCGGAGATCCATACTTATCCAAAAGGTCATCCACCTTTACTCCATCAATAAGTGGCATTGGGGCAATTACTGTTCCAGCGCCATGCTTGGATGGCATACCCGGAGTTAAGCGGGTTATTGCTGGTCGTTCAAATGGTAACTTTATCATAGCGTTATATTTTTTATTGTTCAACATTTTAATCGGCCCCTACAGCTCCCCATTAATGGTTAGCGAAGAGTAACGGTCTAAATCGACAATCATGTCGTAGGAGTATCTCACAAACATTTTGCCCACATCATACCGGCTGTATGGCTTAACATCCATCCCCAACGCCAACTTCAATAAAGCCTCGGGAATATTTTGACCAGCTCCAACGGCTAGGTATACCCAAGCTGGAATCCGTGGGTTTATTTCAAGAAGGTAGAGCTTATTATCCGAAGTTCGAATCAGTTCCAACTCCAAGCCCCCTCTCCACTTTGTTTGGGATAGTATGTGCTTTGCCAAGTTGAGCATTTTGGGTTCATCAATGGTGATTCCACCCCAAGCCTTACCCTTATCGGTAATGTATTGCTTGCGCATGGGCACTGCAGCTACTAAATTCCCCTTTCCATCGCCAAGGGCTATAACATTCACCTCTGTTCCCTTAATAAACTCCTGAACAATAACTGGGAGCCCCCACTTTGCCGACATCTTTGAAAAATACTCATCAGCCTGCGCCTCCGAATGTGCTACATACGCGTCGTAGTATTTCCCCTTTATCATCACCGGATACTCCATCGACTTCATCGCATTATGTAAATCAGCATGGCTGAAAACATCAACGCCCTCAGGAACCTCCACACCATATTTCCTCCCAAAGGCAGGAAGATTTGACTTGTGCCGTTCCTCAAACTGCGCCAAAGTTGGGAGGTAGGTTCTAATACCTGCGTTTGCAAGCTGCTGTTCCAACTTAATAAACGAAAAAAGTTCGGCATCGAAATTTGGAATAATAACATCGATCCTCTCCTTGGCATGTATCTCCAGTAATCGTTTCAAGAGAGCATCCTTTCCTTCCGATGGATATGGAATCATATAGGTTTTATCAACCAAGTCGCTCATATAAATTCCTGGCTCTAGATGCTCGTATGCCAGCCCAATAATCCTAGCCTCAAACTCTTTCGATTCTCGAATCCCACGAATTACGGGAATTCCAGGTCCGGGACTATCGATGTTATTAAGCCCCGTTACGGCAACCGTTACCTCCATTCGGCTCATCGCTATTCCTCCAATAGATTGTTAACTCTAAGGTCATTTACAAAGTCAGCCAAGTAACGATCCAACGTTACCTCGTCCACATCGTATTCCTCCTTCATGAAATTGGTAATTTGCTTGAGGCTCTTCCCATCCTTAATGAGCGTAAGCACCACCTTACCCGTTTCATTCAAAGTGAATGAATCTCCAGTCGCCGGATTGAAAACAAATCCGTTGTCGCTCAACGCAATGTTCGCTTTTACTATCATAGCTGTAATATTAAAATCGTATTTAGTAAATCACTCTTTGCATCTTATACAATCCATCTCAAAAACACCCTACTACGCAAATCAAAAGCATTAATTTACAATAAATTACCAAGCAGACCAAACAGGATGATGATGGTCGAAAAGAAGGAACGAATATTAAAAAACAGGATACTCCCGTAGTGAGAAAAGAACGGCGTTTCAGTAAGGCGATAATGGACAGGGGGGGGTAAAAACGCCCGCACAAAAGCAATTGCAAAAAAAGGCTGATCTCCCAATCAGCCCTATACTCCCATTTATGCGATATTTCCTACTGTGCGTTCTTAAACGCCTTCTTGCCTGCAAAGCGTGAAGCCTTGCCCAGCTGGTTCTCAATACGCATCAGCTGATTAAACTTCTCGATGCGCTCGCCTCGACAACCGCTACCGGTTTTCAGGTGTCCGGCATTAACGGCAACGGTTAAGTCGGCAATAAAGCTGTCGATAGTTTCGCCGCTACGGTGCGATACGAAACAGTTATACTTATTGTGGTAGGCAAGCTCTATGGTCTCCAACGTTTCGGTTACGGTACCAATCTGGTTTAGCTTAATCAGAATGGAGTTGGCCACACCTTTCTCAATACCCTCAGCCAGAATTGCCTTGTTGGTGCAGAAGAGGTCATCACCCACAATTTCAATCTTATTTCCTAGGGTTTGTGTAAGGTTTTTCCATCCGTTCCAGTCGTTCTCGGCCAAACCGTCCTCGAGCAGCACAATGGGGTATTGCTTTGCCCAACTCTCCCACAACTTAATTAGATCATCGCTTGTGATGAGCTTACCAGTGCTCTTAAACATCTTGTATTTCCCATCCTCCCACAGCTCGCTGGCAGCAGGGTCGAGGCAAATACTTACCTCTGCTCCTGGCTTGAACCCAGCCTTGGTAATGGCTTCAAGAATAACCTCCACGGCTTCATCGTTCGACTTCAGGTCGGGGGCAAAACCGCCCTCATCGCCTACTCCAGTACTGTAGCCCTTGGCCTTAAGTACTCCCTTAAGCGTGTGAAAAACCTCAATGCCCATCTGGATGGCCTCGGTAAACGAAGAGGCTCCATGTGGGGCAACCATAAATTCCTGAAAGTCAACATTGTTATCGGCATGCTTACCACCATTAATAATGTTCATGCATGGCACAGGTAAGAGGTGGGCATTGCTGCCACCCAGATACTGGTAAAGAGGCATCTTGGCGCTCATAGCCTCGGCACGAGCATACGCCATTGAAACACCCAAAATAGCATTGGCGCCCAGCTTCGACTTATTAGGAGTTCCATCAAGTCCAACCATAAGGTAGTCAAGCTCCCTTTGGCTAACAAAGCATTTACCAACAAGCTCCTTTGCAATTATTTTGTTGACGTTGTCAACCGCTTTAAGCACACCTTTTCCTCCATAGCGTTTCTTATCGCCGTCGCGTAGCTCATAGGCTTCGCGCTCACCGGTTGATGCACCGCTTGGGACCATAGCACGCGCAGTTGTGCCATCCTCAAGCTTCATGTTGACCTCAACCGTTGGATTGCCCCTCGAATCGAGAATCTCGATTGCACTAACTTCTTTAATTTTCATAACCTACATCTTAAAGTTTTACAAATTATGATTATCGATAATTTTTCTTCTTTTCCCATGTCGACCTTATGAGTGAAGAGCATTGTCGCTTTCGGAAAGCAGGCAGAAACTAAGATACAGGAGAAGGAAAGGGGCAACACCCTTTAGCCGACTCTCAAATTTACGGTAATAAATGCTCACATGGCGTTAAAAACACTAAAAAGGTGTTAAACTTAACTTGGTTCCGACTCGGTATGATTTAACATTTCAAGGGTCTCCAATCATTTCACTATGCCACCAGAAATGGCTATCTTGCCATCCATTAGTTAAGTCAAACCAACAGAGCGAAAACCATGTCACCCATACTAATTGCAGGAACCATTATTGTTAATTTTGCACTTTTAGCTTATACCATAGCCATAGTTATTGAACAGCGGAAGCGGCTTATCAATAACCAAGTGCTCACCTTTCTAACCACAGGAGTTCTACTCGATATAACCGCCACCATTTGTATGATTGAGGGTTCTACCCACTCCGCCATTACGCTGCACGGTATGCTGGGGTACTCTGCCCTCCTTGCCATGCTGGTTGACTGCATTTTGCTTTGGAGACATAGACAAACTCAGGATGCAGAGGCACAGGTAGCTCGCACACTACATCTCTATTCCCGTTATGCCTACATCTGGTGGATTGCAGCCTATATCACCGGAGCAGTGCTGGTTGCAGTAAGGCACATGGCCTGAGCAAACCACTTCAGACATCTAGATTGCCAAATGCATTATCCCATTTTCAACAGCCACGGGGATGGTATGCTCATGGACTATTTTCAATGTGGCACCTCGAAAAAAGGCCTTCTCATCTCAACAAAAGAGTACAATTAATTTAGTATAACAATTGTCCAAAACGGCTCCTGCTCAAGCATCTGTATATAATCCACACAAAACTCTTAAGCAGCGAACATTATTAGCTTACATTTAAAACAACATTTGCTGGTAATACCTTATATTTAAGAGCCAAATACCAGACCAGCCATGATTAAATTTTTCATTGACGAAAATTCTCACATCGTAAGCGCCACGTATAATGGAGATATCTCCATTGATGATGTTGAAGAATATTATCGCTCACTCATCAAAAACACCAATCTTCCAAAAAATCTCAGGATTCTTCAAGATGAACGAGTTGGAAATTTTATCGATTCAGATAGAACTATCGATAAAATTGTTCAAATGCTACCACTGATGGTTGAGCGGTTTACAACCGTGCGAATAGCCATTTGGCAGACAAAGCCATTGGAGACAGCCTATAGCAAGCTCTTCATAGGACAGATTAAAACAAAAAATGTTGCAGTGGCTGTTTTTTACACACAGGAGGCTGCGCTGGGATGGCTGTAGTGTTGATCTAATTTTCTACACTTATAAAATCCTCAACTATTTTTCTATTCGCCTGAATAGGACTAAGCCACCACTAACTTACCAAACATGATAAAAAAAGAACCCGTGATAAACACGGGTTCAATTATTAATAGATGAATTCAGGGAAACTATTGCTTCACAAACTGCTTTGTAATTGGTTGTTTCTCCTCATCAATGGAGATAATGTAAACACCCTTAGCAAGGTCGCTCACATCAACGTCGGCTTGACGATCAGTTACAGGCATAACCTTAACCAATGCACCACGCATATCGTAAATGCGCAACATTACCTCTCCATTGATACCATTCAGCTGAACAGTAACATGATCAATTGCTGGATTTGGGAAAACGGTGAATGAAGAAGGAGCCTCGTTGCCGAGAGTTATAGCAAATGGGTTGTTAAACACTGGTGCACCCGAACTTTGAGAAATATTTACTGTATAGTCCTCAACTTCGCCATACGAGAAGGTTTCGCAAGCAGTAGGTGCTGCGTTATACTTCATGGTTACACGCATACGGGTATTCCCAAGCAGTGCTGTAGAAGGAATGGTTACATTATAGGTAAGCGTTGCACTACTTGAAGACGAGCCAGAAGCAACCTTTTCAGCGGTATCGAAGGTACCGTTTTGGTTGAAGTCAATCCATACAGCCCAGTATTCGGTGTAGGATGAGCTGCTGAATCCAGCACTGAGGTAAATTGGTACAGTTGAATTGAGGGATACATTACCAACCATGCTGGTATTGTCTTTATATCCACCATCGGCAGTAGAGGTTCTGTTAATACCTGCAAACTGAACTAGGTCAATCCACTCGTAGCTAACATTGCTACCCTTCGATGCACAGTAGGTTATGCTACCAGCAAGGGTAGTAAAACTCAGCTGAGCGCCGTAGGATGTTCCATTGGTATTAATTGCATAAGCCCTAACGTAGTAAGTAGTGCTGGCAGCCAAACCGGAAAGATTTGCCGTAAACGTACCCGTTCCCGAACCGCTAGTTACCTTGGAGCTGGAGGTGGTTGGGTTCTGCGATGTGCTGTAGCAAACACCTCTTTCTGTAACCGTTGCACCACCATCGGAAGTTACGTTGCCACCAGTAGCAGCAGTGCTAGAGGTAATGCTTGAAACGGTAGAAGTAGAAACAGTAGGTATTGTAGAACCCGTTCCTGCACTAATATACACATTATCAACATACCAGTAGTCGAACTGATAAAGGTTGCCATCTACTACAAATGCAATGTAGGTGGTGGCCGAGTTCAGGTTATGGGTAATGGTGGTGTTAACCGTTGCTGGGCCAACATTGGAGTTGGAAACTGTAGCCAACGACCATGTTTCGTTTGTCCAAGTCACCTTATCGGTGGAGGTTTGAATCCGAAGCGTTGCACCAGCGCCGTAGTCGTCGAGCATGTGCTTAAAGCTCAATGCCAGCTGCGATGCACCAACGGTGTTAATTGCCGGAGTGATTACGCGGGTTGTGCCAGGATTTAGGTTCTGATATGAGCACTTAAGTTCATAGGCAGCACCACCAGCATTGGCAGTATTGGAAAGACTCCAACGTTCCGTAATACCTGTACCTACGTTCTGAGTTGTCCAACCAGTAGGTAGCGAAGAGGTGGCAAAGTTTTCTGTAACCGGCAATGTAAGCGACGTAGGGTTAGCAGAAGTAGTAAAAGTCATATTGCTACCGTAGGTTGTTCCTACTGAGTTAACTGCCTTCACCCTAAAATTATAGGTGGTATTGGCCGCAAGACCAGTAAGTGCAGCTGAAACACTAGTTACTGTAGAACCGGTAACTGACGAAGGTGATCCACTTACTGTGCTACCGTAGCTGGTGGTAGTACCATACTCAAAGGTAACGGTAGTGGTTGCATTGTTAGCATTTACCGTTGCATTAAGAGTTGCAACGGTGGTGGAAATACCCGAAGCGGCCACCGTTGTTGCAGACGGAGCTGTAGGGGTAGCAGATCCACCCATAAAGCTAAAAGTAATAGTCTTTGTGGTGGTGTTCTCTACAATACTGGTAATTGGTTTGGCAGTATTTGCCCCTGCCCACGACTTCATGTTGGGCGTAGTAGCATCGGTAAACGACGTCTTGCTGCTAGTACCAGGGAAAGGACAACCACCACCATTAATGGTTCCGTAGGTGGAAGCCGTTGTGCCTGGATTTGTTGTAGCGCTAGCGCATACCGGATACATCTTCTGTGGATAGCTGGCATTGATGGTGTTGCTTGTGGTAGCTGTGGCAATGCCGCTATGCACGTGGTAAATCATAAGGCCATGGCCAGGAATGTTGGTATCAAATCCAACCTTCTGGCGGTTCTCCATAATCCAGTATTCACCCGAAGTGGTTGAGTTAATCTGGTAGAAGCTTTGATTGGTCTCAGCATTGGCAACGGTTACATTAGCAGCCGAGGAAAGTACAGTAGCCGTAGCCCAACCATACACCTTCACCTTGGTGTAGACATTGTGGTGAGCGGGGGTAATACCGTTGTTGTTCCATGATCCGGCAGCCATAAGATCCCAATAGCCAGTTCCGTCAAACTGTCCACCTGTGCTGTAGTCGGTATCATAGTAGTCAGGGGCTCCAAGCACGTGTCCAAACTCATGGCAAATTACCCCAATGGGACAAATGGTTGTTCCAGAATTTCCGCTAAGTTCGGCAGAGCAGGAGTACTTGCTAATGGTTTTGCCATCCTTGGTAACGGGGGTAATGCTCCAAGCATGGGCCCAAATTGCATCTGCCGAAGCGCCAGCCTCTTCGCCATACCCAGCATAGATAACATAAACACCGTCCACGGTGCCATCGTTATCGTTATCGAAATCGGCAAAGTTAACGGTTGCATCGGCAGCGTTTACCGCCTCTGTAACCAAAGCACGTGGGTTAACATCGTTGCCAGAAGCATCGTTTGCTCCGTAGTAGCTCATGTTGTTAGCCGCTGTGAAAGGGCCTGCAACGGTAACCGTAAGGTTAAACTGGCCCCAAGAGTTCTCTGTGTAGAAGTCCTTTACAGAGCCGGTAGCACCATTGGCAGAGTAGCCAACCTGGTTGAACAGATTGTTCATGTCGGCTTGGGTTTTGGTAAACGCTTTATCCTTATAGCCCATCAGGATACAAACTAGCTTGCGAGAGCCAGTTGTTGGGAATGTCCGCTGGGCATTCTCTCTATCCCGCATTTGCCGAATGGATCGAATCACATCCAGTTGACTGCGGCTAAAGAACAAGCCCTTAGGGGTGGTAGTGAGCAACTGAGCTTCAGCCGCGGTTCTACGAGACTCCTCGCTTACCTTTACTCCTGAAGGGACGATGTCTCCCTTAGAATCAAGCACGGCATACTCATATACGCCTCTGCTGTTGTAGAGAAGAGTATAGCCATCGAGCGTTTGCGCCCACTTGGCAAATTCATCTCCTTTTAGAATAACAGTAACCGTGGTGCCATCGGGCTGGGTTACCTTAACTGGATTTGGGTACGCTGGCGAAGCAGCAGTTGGATTTCCCATGATGCCCATAATAAATAGGCATACAAGGCCAAGTAAAGTTTTCTTCATAAACTTTAGGTGTAGGTTAGTAATTAGGTTTTTGGAAATAGAAAATTATTGGAATCACACTTCCGGAGAAGTTTCTTTAACAGGCAACTGGCGCATAAATAAAGTAATTAGGGTTAGGGACCACTTTTACTAAAACACAGGTGCAATATATGACGTTTTTCGATATAATTATCCATTCGTCAAAAAACACCATGTTATTTATCAATTTTTTTCAGGAAATATTGACAAAATTAATCCGTAGAAATACGAAAAAAGGCTCACGACTATAGCCGTGAGCCTCAATATGAATAAAAAGTAAAAGTGCTACTTTTCTTTTTCTTCCTCAATAATATACTTCTTTGCACCTGGAGTTGCATATATCTTATATGCCCCGGTGGAATCAGAATAGATAAATATGGCATCAAGGCCCTTCACTCGTTCAATAATCTTATTGGAAGGCTCCAGCCCAAGAACCATAAAGGCGGTTGCATAGGCATCGGCGGTACCACAATCATCGGCAAAAACCGAAACGCTAAGCACGCTATGCTGAACTGGGTAACCCGATTTTGGATCAATCTCGTGGGCATACTTAACACCATTCTCCTCATAGAACTTCCTGTAATTGCCCGAAGTCGCCACAGCCTTTCCTGAAAGACCTACTAGTATTTGAAGATCATCACCAGGTAGTGCGTTGTCCACCGGCTTATCGATACCAATAACCCACGGCACACCTTTGTGGTTTACCCCTTTGGCATAAACCTCGCCACCTATTTCAATCATATAGTTCCGAATGCCTTTACTCTCTAGATACTTGGCAATCACATCAACCGAATAGCCCTGAGCATCAGCATCCACATCGATAAACATGCGCGGATCGGCCTTAATTACACGTCCATTCTCAATACGAACTTTGTCCATGCCCACCAGCCGCTTGAGGCTATCAACCTTGGAACTATCGAGCTTTATTCGCTTCTTAAAACCGAATCCCCAAGCCTCAGTGAGCGGACCAATTGTAATATCAAATGCGCCATTAGTATTCTCCCACACCTTGCGCGAAAGATTAAAAACTCCTGTAAAAAACTTATCGGCACGAACCGTAGTGTCGTTGTTATTTATTCGCGTAATGATGGACTTGGGATTGTAGGTAGAGCAGGAGGTATCGAACTCTGCCAGCAGGCTATCGATTTGTGGCTGCAGGTTTCTATTGGCCGAATCAGCATAGGCCATAGAGTAGGTTGTCCCTTGTGCAAATCCCTTTATAGCGATATAGTGCTTTGACCTAGAGCAAGCTAAAGTTGCAACACCTAGCACAGCAAGCAATAAATACCTCTTCATAACAAAATCATATTAGTGGTTGAGAACGAATATAACAGGCTTACTAATACTTTTTCAGCAGCTAAATTACTCACGATTGCTGTTTACGCGTTACCTGAATGAAATTAATCTACAAAAAAACCGGGCGCTATGAGGCCCGGCCTATGTTTATCCACCAAAGTCGTCATAAGCAACCATTTCGTTGGGTACGCCAAGATTGTAGAGCATTTTTTGCACTGCATCGTTCATCATGGGTGGGCCGCAGAGATAGTATTCAATATCTTCGGGGGTTTCGTGCTTCGAGAGGTAGTTGTCGTAAATTACCTGATGGATGAAGCCCGTTTTACCTTTCCAGTTATCTTCCTTTTTTGGCTCTGAAAGGGCAATATGAAAAGTGAAGTTGGGAAACTGCTTTTCTATAGCGCGGAACTCATCTTCATAGAATATCTCCCTTTGGGAACGCGCACCATACCAAAAGGTAGTCTTACGACCAGTTTGAGCGGTTTTGAAGAGGTGGAAAATATGCGACCTCATGGGAGCCATGCCGGCACCACCTCCAATAAACATAATTTCGCTTTCGGTGTCCTTAATGAAGAACTCACCGTATGGACCCGAAATGGTAACCTTATCACCCGGCTTACGAGAGAATATAAAGGAGGAGCAGATACCAGGGTTCACATTCATAAATGTTCCCTTGGCTCTATCCCATGGTGGCGTAGCAATACGAATGTTGAGCATCACAATGTCACCTTCCGCAGGGGAGTTTGCCATGGAGTAGGCCCGAAAGGTTTCCTCTGTGTTTTTGGCCTTGAGGTCCCAAATCTTAAGTTTATCCCAATCCTCATGAAATTCAGGTTCAACAAAGATATCTTTGCTGTAGTCGATCAGGTCATATTTGGGTACGTCAATTTGAATGTATCCGCCCGACTTAAACTTGAGGTGTTCACCAGCAGGAAGTCGAACTACAAACTCCTTTATAAAGGTGGCCACGTTCTTGTTCGAAACCACCTCGCACTCCCACTTCTTTATTCCCATCACCTCTTCAGGTACTTGGATTTTAATATCCTCCCTAATCTTCACCTGACAGCCCAATCGCCAGTTGTTTTGCTGCTGCTTCCGGGTAAAAAAGCCCGTTTCTGTTGAAAGGATACTCCCTCCACCCTCTTCAACCTGGCATTTACACATGCCACATGTTCCGCCTCCCCCGCACGCAGAAGGAAGAAAGATGCCATTGCTGGCTAGGGTGCTCAGGATGGATGAACCGGAGTCGACCTCCAGTACCTTCTCCTCATTAATGGTGACCTTAACTTTTCCCGATGGAGTAAGTTTCTTCTTTGCAAATAGCAACACTGAAACCAGCACCAATGTTACCAAGAAAAAAACGATAACGCCAGACCCAACAATAAGATTATCAACGCTTAAAAGTATCATCACGCAATTTTATTTCGGTTATAACTTAATTCCCATGAAGCTCATGAAGGCAATCCCCATTAATCCAGTGAGAATAAACGTAATTCCCAAACCGCGCAGCGGTGCTGGCACGTTGGAGTATTTCAACTTTTCCCTTATGGCAGCAATGCTCACAATGGCAAGAAACCAGCCCACACCAGAGCCAACGCCAAACACAGAAGCTTCGGCCAAGGTGGCATACTCCCGTTGTTGCATAAAAAGCGAACCGCCAAGAATTGCACAGTTTACGGCAATCAGAGGAAGGAAAATACCCAACTGATTATAGAGTGCTGGAGCAAATTTTTCCACCAACATTTCCACCAGCTGCGTCATGGAAGCAATAACTGCAATAAACATGATAAAGCTAAGGAAGCTAAGGTCTACCGTAGAAAAACTTTGACCAAGCCACGAAAGGGCTCCAGGCGATAGCAGATACTTATCGAGCAAGTAGTCAACCGGAACTGTAATTCCCAGCACAAACACAACCGCTACGCCAAGGCCACTGGCGGTCTTCACTGTTTTCGACACGGCAAGATAGGAGCACATACCTAGGAAGTATGCGAAAATCATGTTGTCGATAAAGATTGACTTGACGAATATGTTAATTAAATGTTCCATAGTTCAAATCTAGTTGTAGGGGTTATTTTTCAATGAGCTTGCTATTGTAGGACCGATGAGCCCAAATTATTATACCCACCAAGATCAGCGCCATTGGAGGTAAAATAAACAGCCCATTGTTAACGTAAAATCCGCCATGTGTAACGTAGATGGATTCAGGAATTACTCTCATGCCCCACACTGTTCCCGAACCAATAAGCTCACGAAAGAAGGAAACAACCAGCAAGATGGCGCCATATCCAGCACCGTTACCAATTCCATCGAGGAAAGAGGGCCAAGGCTTGTTAGCCAAAGCAAAGGCTTCCAAGCGTCCCATTACAATGCAGTTGGTAATAATCAGCCCCACAAACACGGAGAGTTGCTTGCTCACGTCGTACACAAAAGCCTTGAGTAGCTGATCAACCAAAATAACCAAAGCGGCGACAACCACCAGCTGCACAATAATCCGAATCCGGGAAGGGATGGTGTTGCGGAGGTATGAAATAATGAGGTTTGAAAATGCAGTAACCACGGTAACCGACAAAGCCATTACAAATGCAGGCTTCATCTTTACAGTAACGGCTAGAGCGGAGCAAACGCCAAGCACCTGCACAGTGATGGGGTTGTTGGCATTAAGCGGCCCCGTGAGCAGATTAAGGTTTTTTACGGAAAAAAGAGGTTCTTTCTGGCTCATAGCTATTTCTTTTTATTTTTCTGAAAGTAGTATTCGTAGGGACGAAGGCAATCTAACAACATAGCCTCCAGCCCTCTACTGGTGAGAGTCCCACCCGAGATGGCATCTACCTCGTGCATGTTTCCAGGAGTAGCTCCTCCCTTCATCACCTTGATGGAGGTAAAAGTATTTCCCTCAAATATCTTCTTCCCCTTAAACTGGGCTTGGAAAGCGGGAGTATTGATTTCAGCCCCAAGACCTGGAGTTTCACTCTCGTGGTCGAAGGTAGTACCGGCAATAGTATTGAAGTCGGATTCCAACGAAACATATCCCCAAATTGGTCCCCAAAGTCCACGACCTCTAACAGGAATAATGTATAAAACCTGCCCTTTGTCGTCCTTGTACTCAAACACAGGAAGATCCCTGTCTTTTCCAGGTTTAGCAATTTCGGCCTTCATGTCGATGCTAAATGCATCGATGCCTTTCTTGGGATTGCCCAGCGAGTCGATAACAAAGGTATTAACGATGTGCTTGCTGTAGGCATCCTCCGTCCACTTGTCCTTAGAAGCAACATTTTGTGGTGCAATAAGGCCAACCGACCTTAGAATATTCGACTTCTTCTCAATCTCGACATTTTTATCCTGGAATGGCTTAAGGACAATGGATGCTATGGCTAAAACTGCAGCCACCAAGATAACCATTACCGAGGAGTATATAAATATGTAGCGATTACTCTGCTTATTCATGGCTTTTAAAGTTAAAGTTATGCGTTAGTAGCCCTGCGTAACCTGCGCCGGATATTGGACTGCACCACGTAGTGGTCGATAAGCGAGGCAAAGGTATTCAGCAGCAGAATGGCCAACATCATCCCCTCGGGATAAGCCGGGTTGAGCACGCGAATGAGGATTGCCATAACACCGATTAGGAAGCCATATATCCACTTTCCTTTTTCAGTTTGAGCACCAGTAACCGGATCAGTTGCCATGAACACGGCCCCAAAGGCAAAGCCACCCATAATTAGATGGTAGTAGGCAGGAATTTGCATGTATGGATTTGCACCAAACGCATTAAGCAGCAGTGCCATCCCAAAACCTCCAGCAAACACCGAAACAATAATCTTCCAACTCCCGATGCCGGTAATCATAAGTATGGCAGCACCAATAAGAATGGCAAGTGTAGATGTTTCGCCAATAGACCCGGGAATAAAACCGAGAAACATATCGGACGCACTTGGCAAATGACTCACCAACTGACTAACAGTCATATTATGAGCAGTTTCACCAGCACCAGTGGCAGCAATTGCCAAGGGTGTTGCACCTGAAAAGCCGTCGACCATGCCATGCCCCCCGGCTAGTCCAGAAATCCAGACCAAATCACCTGACATTTTCGAAGGGTATGCAAAAAACACAAAAGCCCTAGCCAGCAGTGCCGGATTAAAAACGTTCATGCCCGTTCCGCCAAAAACTTCTTTTCCAATGACAACGGAAAAGGCTGTTGCCAATCCAACCATCCACAAAGGAACGTCCACAGGCATAATGAGCGGAATAAGCATTCCCGTCACTAGGAAGCCTTCATTAACCTCATGATGTCTTATTTGAGCAAAGGCAAACTCAATACCTAAGCCAACAACGTAGGAAACAACTATAATAGGGAACACCTTTAAAAATCCAAACACGAAAGTTTGAATTAGGGTCCAATCTTTAATA
The DNA here is from genome assembly GCA_035529935.1 of Williamwhitmania sp. Taxonomy (NCBI): domain Bacteria; kingdom Pseudomonadati; phylum Bacteroidota; class Bacteroidia; order Bacteroidales; family Williamwhitmaniaceae; genus Williamwhitmania; species Williamwhitmania sp. Next base: position 13,859 of record DATKVT010000230.1, read on the forward strand.
CCAAATGCGATAGAGTGCTGGTATCCCACATTCCACATACCAAATAACAAGGCTGGCATTAGGGCTATAATCACCACGGTCATGGTGCGCTTCAGATCGATGGCATCCCGGATATGTGCTCCACGGTTGGTAACCTTATCGGGAACGAAGAGGAATGACTCAAAGGCTTCAAAGCTGGAATGAAACATCTGCAGCTTTCCTCCTTTTTCGAACTGTGGCTTTATCCGATCCAGAAAACTTCTAAGGAATTTCATTATATTTTAGGATTTTATTAGCAACTAGTTCATTTCCTTAATCATCAAGTCGAGGCCTTTGCGAACAATTTCTTGCACCTCAATCTTGGAGGTGCATACAAATTCGCATAGGGCAAAGTCTTCCTCGGCAACTTCATAGATGCCCAGATTCTCCATGGCCTCAACATCCTCCGCCAAAATTGCCTTGAGCAGATGAACCGGATAAATGTCCATGGGAAATACCTTTTCGTACTGACCAGTCATTACGAATGCTCTTTCGCCCCCATTCATGTTGGTGTCGAGGCGAAATGATTTTATCGGCAGTAATTTCGAAAAAAAGGTACGGGAAGCGCTATACTTATTGAAACCAGGAGCAGCCCATCCAAGAAACTCAAAATGCTTCCCTTCTGGAATAACAGTAAGTTGATTGTCGTAGAAGCCGAGGTATCCATGCGAAGGAACTCGTTGCCCAGTTAGCACGTTGCCACTAATAAAACGGTTACTGCCATCAGACACCCTACCTTCAATCAGCCTACTTATGGAAGCACCACTAATTAACCTATAGTAGCGAGGCTTGAGTACCTCCGATCCAGCAAGCGAGATAACCTTGCTGGCATCGTAAACGCCATTCAAGAAAAGGCGACCAATAAAAATCACCGTCCATGGGTCAAGTGTCCAAACTACTTCTCCCTTATTTAAGGGTTCAATATGATGAATTTGAATGCCAACATTTCCTGCCGGATGTGGGCCGGTAATTTCGTGCATCTCCACCCCTTTTATCTTTGCAAATACGCTGGTGGCAGAACGATCGGCAGGAATAGTGAGGTGCACCTTCCCGTCGGTGAGCTTATGAAGAATATCAAAACCCTTTTGAAGGGCGCCCTCTTCCCCATTCACAGAAAAATCAAGATCCGGGGCAAGTGGCGATGTGTCCAAACCAGAAATAAAGATTGCTTTTGGTACATCGACAGGGTTGGCCACAATGGCGTATGGTCGTTGCTTGATGCCCGGCCAAATGCCACTCTTTAGCAAAATGGTCTTTACCTCCTCGCGTGATTGCGATTCCTGTGAGGCCACTTCAAACTTTTCGTAATCCTGTGCGCCATCAGCCTCAATAACTACCTCCAAAATTGCCCGGCGCTCACCCCTATTTACCGCCTTAACGCTTCCGCTTATGGGAGAGGTAAAAAGTATTTCCGGTTTATACTTATCGAAAAACAAAGGAGTTCCGGCCTTCACTTTGTCCTCCGGCTTTATCAGCAGCTTAGGCACTAAACCGGTAAAATCGGTAGGCTTTACCGCATAGGTGCTTGATATTTCCAGCCGCTCCAGCACCTTTTCTGCCTTGCCTGCCAATTTAATATCAAGCCCTTTCCGTATTTTTATTACCTTAGACATCCTATATTTGTTGATTAGTTTGAGTTCACAAAAATAGATATTTTGTGTCAAGTTATCTGATTATTGACAAATATCACATGGACATATAATTATATTTTCAAAAACACCTGTTTGCCCATTAAACTGTTAGTTTTAACCACTATCAAAAATTATGAAAGCAAAACATATATTATTTCTAAGTTACCTAACAGCGTTGAGTTTGCCAACAATTTTCTGTTACGCCAATAACAATATTGAGTGTGGAAATGTTCTATGCGGCTCCGAAAAAAATGGAAATTTTACCACGCGTAACGATATTTGCACGGTGCAGGTTTATCCCGAAGGGTTTGAGTTGGGCGATCCCATTCTCGAACTCAATGCCACCAACCCCCTAATTTTCTCATTCGACCAGATAGGTGACACCCCTGATTACTTTACCTATACCATTGTGCACTGCGATGCTGACTGGAATGAGTCAGGGCTTTACTATGCCGACTACATGGATGGTTTTCAAACCAATACGCTGAACGATTACCAGTACTCGTTCAACACAAAAGTGAACTACATTCACTTTTCGCTTAAAATTCCCAACAACCAAGTGCAAATAAAACTTTCGGGCAACTACGTAATCCGAGTTTATGGTCCCGACTCATCCACAGAGCCAATTATTCAGAAGCGCTTTTGCGTTGTTGAGCAGCTTACAACCCTTGCTTTGCGATTGAGGCAAGCTTCGGATCCCAGCCTCGTCCAAACCCACCAACAGCTTGATTTGGAAGTGTTTTATAATTCGCTACAGATAACCGATCCCTATACAGAGATGAAGGTTGTAGCCATTCAGGACAATATTCCTGCCAAGCAGGAACCCCAGCCGGTATTTATCCACAGCAATTCAGTTGTATACAGCAATCCAGACCGCTTACTCTTCAATGGACTAAACGAATGGCGAACGTTTGACACTCGTAGCTTAAACTACAACTCCATTAATGTTGATGAGATTTCCTTTGTAGCCGACAAATACCACGTGCTGCTCAAGACCGACAAAAGCAGGGAGTTCTCCAAATATATGACTCAGCCAGATTTTGATGGTAAAACCGTCATTCAAGCAGAAAAGGGCTACAACCCAGATATCGATCTCGACTATCCAATAATCTACTTCACGCTAGCAGCGGAAACTCCGCTTTTTGGGGATGTCTTTGTTGTGGGCGACTTCACCAACTTTTCGTGCGATGATCGCTACAAAATGGTTTACAACCCAGAAAGGAAATCTTACGAATTAGCGCTTCAGCTAAAGCAGGGCTACTACAACTATATGTATGCCTTTCGTGAAAAGGGCAGCAACGAGCTAAATCTTTCAACACTGGAAGGCACTCATTCCGAAACACAGAATACATACGCCGTATACGTTTACTACCGACCAGCCGGAGGGCGCTACGACAGGCTAGTTGGGTTTGCACATATTGGACAGTAAGCGAATGCTAAAAGCCAAGCTCAGCCTCGATCGGTGTCAGAGCCTCAAGCGAAAGCTGCACAAAGTCGGCCAAGGGAATGCCAATTAGCTCGCATTCCAAAATGCTTTCCCTGCGTACAGAAGCGGCAAAAGCCTTTTCCTTCATACGTTTAACTACCGATTTGGCCTTTACCACAGAAATCTTCTTCTCGGGATAAACATAGGCTGTTGCAAAGATAAGACCGGTTATGGTTTCCCCTGCGGCAAGCGCATGTTCAAACTCGGAAGTTCGGGTTCGGTTAACCGCACTCTCGTTATGCATCCTAATGGCCTCAGCAATCTCAGCGTCGAAACCCAACTCGAGAAGCATGTCCGCACCTATGTTGGCGTGGCGGCACATATCACCCTCACAAAGGTCAATGTCGATATCGTGCAGCAATCCAGCTAAACCCCACCGCTCAACATCGCGTCCCAAATGCCGGGCAATTGCGCGCATTACCGCTTCCGATGCTAGGCTATGGGCAACCATCCTTGTATTTGACACATGTTTGTTGAGCAATTCCAGCGCTTGCGTTCTTGAATATTCAGCCATAGTTATGGAACAATTTTAATTTTACAAATGCGTTATTAGCTACATACAAAGTAAATGATCCTTACGATTCTAACAAATTAGATTTTTTGCAATTCGCTTAGGAAATAATTATGACTGAGTTTATCCAAAATGATGCAGCATTTTTAATGTCAACTAGTTTTTATGCTCGGCTGTATCAAGCTCGGCATGTAGCACGTAACCCCGTTCATCGGTTCACAGGCAGGCTTCATCGAGGATAATTCATTGGTTATCGACTTTATCAATCATCGAATGCTATCAAATCTGTAACTTCGCATTAATAAAATGTAGGAATAACCCTCAAAACCTGAACAACAGTATACTTCAACACAGTAATTTTCAGCAGAATGATTTCATTACAACGATACAAATTCTAAAGAATAGGCCAGGATCGCGCAAAAGCCAAACAAGCAATGAATAGGTAGGCTAATTTCGCAATTGTGTCAAACCATCATTCAGCAATATCAAAACCTAAGACAAATGATTCGACGAAACTTTTTGATAATTCTAATACTAATGATCGCCCACTGCTCCTATGGTCAGGAGAAATATACAGTAAGCGGTTACCTCAAAGATAAAAACAGTGGAGAAACACTTATAGGTGCAACCGTATTTGTAAAAGAGTTGCAAACTGGCGCAGCAGCCAATGCCTATGGCTTTTACTCCATCACGCTTCCAAAGGGAACTTACACTTTGCAGTATTCCTTTATTGGTTATTCGCCTGAAGAAGAAAGGTTAGTGCTTAACTCTAATATTGTAAAAACGATTGAGCTGGCTCCACAAAACATTCAGTTGGAAACTGTAGTAATATCGAGCAAGAAGAAGGATGAGAATGTAACAAGGACCCAAATGAGCATGGTAAAAATGGATACTAAAACCATGAGCACTATACCAGTTTTGATGGGTGAATCGGATATTATGAAGACCCTCCAACTCATGCCCGGAGTGCAGGCGCCTGTTGAGGGATCGAGCGGCTTCAACGTTAGAGGAGGTTCTGCCGACCAAAACCTTATCCTGCTAGATGAAGCACCTGTTTATAATGCTGCCCATCTTCTGGGGTTCTTCTCAATTTTCAACTCCGACGCTATTAAAGATGTTACGCTATACAAAGGTGATATTCCTGCAGCCTATGGTGGGAGACTCTCTTCGTTGCTGGATATTCGAATGAAAGATGGCAACGATAGGGAGTTTCACGGGTCAGGTGGAATAGGCATAATTTCGAGCCGACTTGCGCTGGAAGGCCCCCTAAAAAAGGGAAAAGGTTCCTTTTTTATATCGGGTAGAAGAACCTACGCCGACCTCTTCCTCAAGCTGTCTACCGACTCTACCATAAATAAAAACCAACTTTACTTTTACGACATCAACGCAAAACTGAACTACCAGCTCAACGATAACAACAAGCTCTTCCTCTCCGGGTACTATGGTCGTGACTTCTACGGCTATGGTAAAGACTTTTTCTTCGGATGGGGAAATGCAACGCTTTCGGCCCGATGGAACCATCTGTTTACAAGTAAACTTTTCTCAAACTTCACCGTGCTCTACTCTAACTACCACTATGGCTTGGGCACCAACAGTTCCACACCAAATTTTAATTGGACCTCATCCATGGACAACCTTTCGGCAAAGTATGATTTTACCAACTACTACAGCCCGAACTCTACCATTCGATTTGGCTTGCAAGGCATACTGCACTATATTCAACCGGGGAAGTTTACCGTAACCAACCAAAATAGCGAGTATAAAGTTCCGGATAGAAAGGCATTGGAATACGCTGCCTATATCCAACATGAGCTGAAAGTAAACGAAAAACTTAGCCTGAACTACGGTCTGCGATTTTCCATGTTTCAGAATATTGGTACTGCCACCATTTTTGAAATTCAAAATTTTCAAGTTATTGATACCGTTCACTATGGGCAGAGGTATATCTACCACACCTATATGGGCTTGGAGCCGCGCTTAAGTGCCACCTATCTGCTCGATAGCACCTCTTCGATTAAGGCCTCCTACAGCCGAACTCGACAATACCTTCAGCTGGCCTCCAACTCCGTTGGTGGTTCGCCTCTCGACGTTTGGTTTCCCGCCTCCAGCTATGTAAAGCCTCAAATATCGGATCAAGTAGGAATTGGCTACTTCAGAAATTTTAAACACAATACCTATGAATGCTCGGTTGAAGGATTTTATAAGTACATGCGCAACCAAATAGACTTTAAGGATAACGCCAATCTCATCTTGAACAATCAAATGGAAACCGAACTCCGGTTTGGCAATGCAAAGTCGTATGGAATTGAGGTTTTACTAAGAAAGAATACTGGAAAACTGACTGGTTGGATTAGCTACACCCTATCCAAAGCGTTGCGCGATTTTCCAGACATCAACAACGGGAAGGAGTATGTTGCCGGCTACGACCATCCCAACAACATAGCCATTGTAGCCAGCTATAACCTTTCGCCGCGATTAGTCCTCTCGGCCAACTGGGTTTACTACAGTGGAACACCTGTAACCTACCCAACCATGCGCTACACCTACGGTTCTACAAGCCTGCCTGTATATGGAGATAAAAACGGCAACCGTCTCCCAGCCTACCACCGGTTGGACCTATCTCTTACACTCAAAAATAGGAAAAAGCCAAATCGCCATTGGGAGAGTGAATGGAACTTTGCAATTTACAATGCATACAACAGGGCCAATGCCTACTCCGTTTACTTTGAGCAAGACAAAACCAACCCAGACATTATGCATGCATACAAGATGGTAATGTTTAGATTGATTCCTTCCATCACCTATAACTTTAAGTTTTAGTAAAACTTCTTACTTGTGGAAATGAATTTCAAAAAGGCTTTTCTGCATAAATGCAAACACAGAAAGAAAATGAACCAGATAAAGAAAATACATTTAGTGGCCGTTGCAACATTGCTCCTGTGGGGATGCGGAAAGATTGAATTTGACCCCGGCATTGCTAACCAAAACCAAAATCTGCTGGTAGTGGAAGGCCAAGTTACCGACCAACCTGGGATGCAGTATGTTAAAATCAGCCGTACGGCTAGCTACATGGATGGAACATCTCCAACAAAAATTGACGACGCACTTGTAACCGTTACCAACGATGGTCAAACGGTGGTATTCACCAACAGCGCACCTGGATACTACACCCCACCCTCAGACTTTCTTGGCGAAGTGGGCAAAACCTACAACCTCAACGTACTCGTGGATGGTAAAACTTATGAGGCATCATCAACCATGAACCAAGCGTTAGCACTTGATTCAGTTGGCACCAAAGATTTTGAATTCGACACAAAATATTTTGAGATTAATGCATCATTTACCGACAACCCACAAAAGGGTGAGTATTTCATGTTCAAATATTCGCGCAACGGCGTCCTGAACGACTCCATTGCCAGCTGGTCATACTACGACGATCTTATTGCCAACGACCTTCACTTTACCAACACCCGAATTTTTGCAAATATTTATGGTCATGTGGGTGACACCGTGGTTGTTTATACCTACTCCACCAACAAACTCTACAACACTTTTATTGAATCAGCACAGAAGAGTTTGCAGGAGCCAATCCCATTCATGTCCCAACCCGGAGGTGAGGCGGTTACTAACGTAAGCAACGGTGCAGTTGGCTTCTTTCTGGCTACGGCTGTTAGAATGAAAGGTACGCTACTGCAGCACTAACCATTCACTCATAGTTCTGGAAGGTGCAACTCGCATTACGTGAGGTTGCGGAGCTTTTCGTTGGAGCGAGATGCCTCCCTTAAATCTTTTTTTGGGTGAAATTTCATTCCACACCTCCCTTGCAGCATAGGTTATGGCAAACACCAAAACCCAATAGAAAACAATCCACTAACATTTCTAACCAAAATTATGCCCGGTGGCGAACAACAATTGAAGTTCAACTTAGGCTTTTTATCATTCGGTTTACATTATTGAATTACTATCTTTGAAAAATTCTAACCGAGCCATTCATGATTAGCTTCGAAAAGGCACAGAGCATTGTTCAAAGCTCTTGCAAACTGATGAGTAAAGAGGAGGTTGAGCTGCACCAACTACTGGGTCGCGTGCTGGCACAGGAGGTAGTTTCGGACATGAATATGCCCCCCTTCGACAAATCAGCCGTTGACGGCTACGCTTGCCGAAAAAGTGATATGATGGACCTCCTAGAGGTGGTTGAGGTTGTTCCCGCAGGAAAGGTTCCACGGGAAGTTGTTGGAGAACATGAGTGCACCAAAATAATGACTGGGGCCATGATGCCCAAGGGTGCAGATTGTGTGCTGATGATTGAAGATACAGCCCAAGTTGACTGCCTCCACATTCGCTATAAAAAAGATAGCGTTAAGAATAACATTTGCCTTCTGGGTGAAGATATGAAAACTGAGCAGGTGGCCATCGCCGCCGATGTGGTAATTCAGCCACAGCACATTGCAGTATTGGCGGCTCTTGGATACACAAAAGTCTGGGTATATAAAAAACCAACTGTAGCAATTTTATCAACCGGCGATGAGCTGGTAGAGCCATCGGAAAAGCCAGAGCAGGGACAAATTCGCAACAGCAATGGACATCAGCTGGTTGCTCAGGTGATACGGGCCGGAGGAGTACCAATCTACATGGGCATAGTTGAGGATAACGAACGAGCCACCTTCAACGCAATAAAAAAGGCGATCGACGAAAGCGACATACTGCTGCTCACCGGTGGTGTATCCATGGGAGACTACGATTTTGTTCCATCCGTACTCATCCGCTGTGGAGTGGATCTGCTTTTCGATAGCATAGCCGTGCAGCCCGGAAAGCCAACCACTTTTGGCAAAACGGATAGCGGCAAGTTGGTTTTTGGTTTACCCGGAAATCCGGTATCCTCTTTTGCACAATTCGAGCTGCTGGTTCGCCCAGCCATGCAAGCCATGATGGGTGAAAAGCCAAAGGAACTATTCAAACGTATGAAGCTTGGTGCTGACTATCGGCGTAAGAATACTGAGCGGTTAGCTTTTGTTCCCGCAACCATAACCTTAACTGGAGAGGTATTACCAGCCGAATATCACGGTTCAGCCCACATATTTTCACTTCCAAGTGCCCATGGACTGCTCGCCGTTCCGTTGGGAGTTGCCGAACTAAAAAAAGGAGAAGAGGTAGATGTACGACCCATATAACCGAAACATTTCCTACCTGCGCATCTCAGTTACCGACAAGTGTAACCTTCGCTGCCGGTATTGCATGCCTGAGGAGGGAGTTGTTCATCTTCAGCATAAAGATATACTCACGTTTGAGGAGATAGTTGAAGTGGTAAAATATGCCGTTGCCATGGGAGTATTTAAGGTGCGGCTAACCGGAGGTGAACCACTTGTTCGAAATGGCATTGTTGACCTAGTTCGCATGATCGCAAACAGCCCCGGGATTAAGGACCTCTCCATGACCACCAACGGCGTTTTGCTCGACAGGTTCGCTCAGGAACTAAAGGACGCTGGCTTAATGCGAGTAAACATTAGCCTAGACACCCTCGACCCGGAACAATACACCTATATAACTAGAGGAGGTAACATCGACGATGTATTTCGTGGAATTGAAGCCGCTAAACGGGTTGGCCTCACCCCCATCAAGTTGAACGCGGTGGTGAAGGGACACTCTAGAACACCCGAAGCCGATGCGCTTAGAAAATATGCTGCCGAAAATGGTCTTGAGGTCCGCTTTATAAAGCAGATGAGCCTAGAGGAGGGCAGTTTTTCGGTGGTAGAGGGCGGCGAAGGTGGCGACTGCACCTTTTGCACACGCCTACGCCTTACAGCCGATGGTATTGTTAAACCATGCTTATTCAACGACCTAGGCTATAACGTTAGAGAGTTGGGGCCTCGCGAGGCACTCTATAGCGCCATACGAAATAAACCGGAATGCGGAACACAGAATAGCAGTGGAGAGTTTTACAGCATTGGTGGATAGCCTCTCAACTAAAATATGGAGATTCAGAATTTGCCCATTCCTTGTAATGGCCAAATAATATAGAAGATGGAAAAGAACGAGCTGTCGCACATCGACAAAGCAGGCAAGGCCAATATGGTAGACGTAGGCAACAAGCCACAGCAAACTAGAGAAGCAAAAGCAACCGGCTTTATCCGATTGAATGCCGAAGCAGTAAGGCAGGTGCGCGAGAATGCCAACAAAAAGGGTGACGTGCTCACGGTTGCTGAGGTTGCGGGTATTCAGGCTGCCAAACGAACTGCCGATCTCATTCCACTTTGCCACACCCTGCTCTTAACCAAGGTAGATGTTAAGGCCACCCTTACCAATGAGGGAGTGGAGATTACCTGCACCGCCAAGTGCATTGGCCAAACAGGTGTAGAAATGGAGGCCTTAACCGGCGTAAGCGTTGGACTACTCACCATTTACGATATGTGTAAGGCCGTGGATAAGGCAATGGTCATTGAAAATATCCACCTACTAGAAAAGACAAAAAAGTAAGCTCACATCCAATTAATCTATTAATTAACTGAACAAACCATGTCGACTGTTACGCTAAACGTAGTTTCCGTAAATATTTCAGAGAAGAAGGGCGAGATAAAACATCCAGTAAGCAAAATAGAGCTCAACTCACTTGGTGTGGAAGGTGATGCCCATGCTGGCGACTGGCATCGACAAGTAAGCCTGCTTGGGAAGGAGAGCTTCGACCGGTTTGCCGAAATGGCTGGACGAATGCCTGCATGGGGCGAGTTTGCCGAAAACATCACCACCGAAGGTATGGACGTTTTTAAGACCCACCCAGGTGATATCTTCACCTGTGGCAAGGTGGTTTTAGAAGTTACGCAAATTGGCAAAAAGTGCCATGGCGACGGTTGTGCCATTTACCGCGAGGTGGGAAACTGTGTAATGCCTAAGGAGGGTATCTTTGCTAGGGTAATTCAGCCTGGCACCATACTCCCCGGTGAAACCTTAGAATATCAACCAAAAGTTTATAAAGCACTTGTAATTACCCTTAGCGACCGCGCCAGCAATGGCACCTACGAAGACCTCAGCGGACCGGAAGCGGTAAAAATGCTCACAACCTACTTTCAAAACCTAGGCCTTACCCACGAGGTAACCTACAGGCTAATTCCTGACAATGAGCAGATGCTGCGTGATCTTTTGGAGGAGGCACAACGCGATGGAATAAACGTAGTAATCACCACCGGCGGAACAGGCATAGGTGTTCGCGACATTACCCCCGAAGTGGTTTCCTCCATGCTAGACAAAGAGCTACCCGGTATAATGGAGATGATTCGCGTTAAGTATGGCGCAGAAAAGCCCAACGCTCTCCTGAGTCGTAGTGTGGCGGGTTTAATGGGAGATACTTTTGTTTATACCCTGCCCGGCAGCGTAAAGGCAGTAAGAGAGTATATGGACGAAATTACCAAAACGCTCTTCCACCTCTTCCTTATGCGCTTGGGGATTGACGCCCACTAAATAGTTAACTCATCAAGATGTTAGAACGTGCAAAACCATAGTGAAAAATAGTATCACCACAGATACTCAAGAATTTTTTTCCCTTTTTCACAAATAATTACTGACCGATAAGCATAGGTTTTTCACAATCTTGCCAAACGAACTATATATAAAGGTCTCAAGAGAAACGGAGGCCTATTTCAATTAAACTAATTGATTTACACCACCTCACAGAAAAAAAATCAATACAATTTGTTGTATTATTGTGCGTGTCTGGTTCCTTTTCACTGTTGCGTTATCTTAAGAATGATTGAAAGAAAATTTTCAACCTACAATTCGGCTTTTATGATGTGGATATTATCATCTTTTGTCAAACACAATTTGAAGAAGAATATTATATGGCTGCTTACCCTACTTTGCCTACTCCAACTTCCCCAAGCAAGATTATTGGCGCAAGAAAAAGATATTGAAGAGATGATTCGACAATTAAATGACTCCTCAAAAAATATCCGCAATCCAACATATTTGCAAATTTCAGAAGATCAACTTATCCAACTGTTCGACAAACAGCCAAGTTTTGCAATGTATAAAGACAACTATTTTGTAAGTGGCATACCAACCAACAAAGAAATTAACCATCACACCGCTGATGCAAAATTTCAATTTAGTATACGTCAGCGATTAACAAAATCAATACTTCCGCTACAAACTTTTTTGATGCTGACATACACTCAGAAGTCGTTCTGGAATGTATATGAAAACTCTGCCCCATTTGCAGACAACAACTACAACCCAGGACTTTTATTAGTAAAGCCAATTGTTCAAAACAATGAATTTAAAGGAATTGCCTCATTCTCCATCGACCACGAATCAAACGGACGTGACTCCATCTATTCCCGCAGCTGGAACTACGTTGAATTTTCAGGAGTCTACTTCTTCAATGCTGAGATTTCACTTCAAACCAAAATTTGGTATGGCTTGTTAGCTTCTGAGAACAGCGATCTTTTTAATTATAGGGGCTATGGATTAATCGCAATAAATTACCGCAGCGAAAACGACAAGTTTTGGTTTTCAGCAATAATCAATCCCAATGCAACTTTTTCGAATATCAACACACAGGTGGAGCTTAATTTCAAACCAAGTTACAATGCCAACCAATACTTGTTTGTGCAATGGTATAATGGTTATGGTGAAAGTCTCTTAGATTACAAGGAGTATGGTTCCATGATTCGGTTTGGGATATGTATAAAACCTGCAATGAGAAACTTTTACTAAAAGAGTTGTTTGGAATAAACCTTTACCTTTGGCTCCGATCAAAATGAACGATCATTTGGTTATACTGCATTAGAGATAAAGATATGATAAAGGGAAAAATTATCCTTCATTGCACCGCAATACTGACCGCTTCGGTGCTAATTTCATGCGAAACATCGCACAAGCCCAATAGTAAGGTAAAAGGTAACGTTACCTACGTGGATGCCCTTGTGGTAAAATCTTTACCTGCCGAACGCGTTCTTCAACTTCCAGGAACTATCCTCCCCAACGAGCAGGTTGCACTACAAGCGGAAACATCTGGAAAAATTGTGACGCTAAATCTTGTTGAAGGGACCACCGTAAACAAAGGCGATTTACTGGCACAAATAAACGATAGTGATATTTTGGCAACTCTCGAAAAGAAAAAACTTGACGAGAAACTTGCCGCAGAAGATGTAGCCCGAAAGAAAAAGTTGCTGGATCTACAAGCGCTAAGCCAGCAAGACTACGATGCCGCACTCAATACGCTAGAAGGTATTCGTGCCGACATTGCCCTGAGTAAAGCACAAATAGCAAAAACCGAAATCAGAGCACCCTTTAGCGGAAAGGTTGGTTTACGTAATGTGAGCTTAGGTTCCTATGTTTCACCCAGCACGGTGGTAGCCACCATGGTGCAGGATAACCCTCTCAAGGTGGAGTTCGATGTTCCAGAGCGCTATGTTCAGTTTATTCATAAGGGAATTGAAATTAAGTTCTCCCTTGGCAACAGCGCCGAGCAACATACGGCTAAAGTCTATGCCACCGCCTCAGTCTTAGATCCTGACACCAGAACGCTGAAGGTGAGAGCACTTTTTCAAAATATTGGGGGAAAAATTATCCCTGGAACCTATGCTAGGGTTACCATAGCATTTGAAAATCTGCCCAATGTAATCTCCATCCCGCCACAGGCAATTGTACCAGAGATGAACAAGCAGACCGTGTTTATTGTCAAAAATGGCACAGCCTCAAAAAGAATGGTAATTCTTGGTGAACGTACAGGTGAAACTGCTGAGATATCGAGTGGCATTTCGATGGGAGATACTCTAATTCTTACTGGGCTAACATCACTGCGCGATGGAATGCCAGTATCAATTGAACTGCAAAATTAAGTCGGTAAGTAAAGACAGGCTATGCCTAGGATTAATCCTAAGGTGTAAGGCCTCCTAACTCTCTTGGTTCAACCGTTGTAAAAAACAAAAGCGTGAACATATCATCCCTCAGCATTAACAGGCCCGTTTTGGCCTCAGTGCTATCAATCGTAATTGTTCTCTTTGGGATTATCGGCTTTGGCTACCTTGGGGTGCGCGAGTATCCAAGCGTAGACCCGCCAATAGTAACAGTATCGACCAACTATACGGGAGCCAACTCCGACGTCATTGAGGCCCAGATTACGGAGCCACTCGAAGCCTCCATTAATGGTATTGCCGGCATCAAATCAATAACCTCCGCCAGCTCCGATGGTCGTAGCTCCATCACTATTGAGTTTGACTTAGGAGTGGACATGGAAAGTGCCGCTAACGACGTACGCGACCGTGTTTCAAGAGCCGTTAGAAACTTGCCACCCGATGCCGACCCGCCCATTGTTACAAAGGCCGACGCCAACGCCGAAACCATATTGGCTATTACCGTCCAGAGTAAAAAACGCAACCTCCTTGAGCTCACCGACATTGCCAACAATGTTATAAAGGAGCGAATACAAACTATTCCAGGTGTTAGTCAGGTAAACATTTGGGGAGAAAAGCGCTACGCCATGCGCCTCTACCTCGATCCCAGAAAGCTGGCCTCCTTCAACCTCACCCCGAGCGATATTAAGAATGCTCTTGCACGTGAAAATGTGGAGCTACCTACTGGGCAAATTGAGGGCTACTACACCGAACTCTCCATCAGAACCCTTGGGCGACTAGAAACACCAGAACAGTTCAATAATCTAATCATTAAGGATGTAAAGGGCATACCTATTCGACTTAAAGATGTTGGAGAAGCAGGCTATGGTGCCGAAAATGAGAAAACGCTTTTGCGTGGAAATGGTCTAATACCCATGGTTGGTGTGGCCATAAACCCTCAACCCGGAGCCAACTACATTAATATTGCCGACGAAGCCTACAAGCGCATAGAGCAGCTTAAGAAAGAGTTGCCCTCCGACATCATTATCACCTACGCGTACGACTCCACTGTCACTATCCGCAAAGCCATTTCGGAGGTGGAGGAAACCATACTGCTTGCCTTTGGCCTTGTGGTGTTGGTAGTGTTCTTCTTCCTCAGAAGTTGGAGAACCACCCTCATTCCCATGATAGCCATTCCCATCTCGCTGATTGGCTCCTTCTTTGTAATGTATGTTGCAGGCTTCTCCATCAACATTCTATCGCTGCTGGGAATTGTGCTTGCAACCGGCTTGGTGGTGGACGATGCCATTGTGGTGCTGGAGAATATCTACGCCAAGATTGAGGGTGGCATGGACAACTTCAAGGCCGGCCACCGAGGCAGTCACGAAATTTACTTTGCCATTATCTCTACTACCATTACCCTCGTAGCGGTTTTCATGCCCATAGTTTTCCTGCAAGGAATTACCGGAAGGCTCTTCCGTGAATTTGGACTTGTGGTGGCCAGCTCGGTGCTAATATCTGCATTGGTCTCCCTTACCCTCACCCCCATGATGAGTACCCGGTTGCTGAAGCGGAACCAGAAGGAAGGGCGTATTATGGCATCAGTTGGACGTGGTATCGATAAGCTTTCAGCCTTCTACGGTCGTTCGCTCATAGCCTTTATGCATCGCCGCTGGATGGCCTATGCCATTATGCTGGTTGCCCTAGCAATAATAGTTCTTATTGGACGTATGATACCATCGGAGTTGGCTCCCATGGAGGATAAGAGTCGCCTTTCCATAATGGCTACGGCCCCAGAAGGAACATCGTACGAAGCCATGGATGCCTACATGATGAAGCTAGCAACCTACGTTGATACCATTCCAGAGAAAAAGGCAATTATCGAAGTTACATCTCCCGGCTGGAGCGGTGGCGGTAGCAACAACGGGTTTATTCGGTTGCTGCTCACACAGCCCAATGAGCGTGAACGAACACAAAACCAGCTGGCCAACCAAATATCAGGATTTCTCAAAAAGGAAAGTTTTGCCCGCTCGTTCGTGGTGCAGGACCAAACCATCAGCACCGGACGTGGTGGTGGCCTTCCGGTTCAGTTTGTAATTCAGGCACCCAACTTCGAAAAGTTAAAGGAGGTAGTGCCCGTATTCCTTGCCAAGGCGCAAGCCGACCCCCACTTTCAGGTGGTGGACGTTGACCTTAAGTTTAACAAACCGGAACTAGTTGTAAAAATAAACCGCGATAAGGCTCGAGCATCGGGCATTGCGGTGCGAGATATTGCAGAAGCACTTCAGCTCTACTTCAGCGGACAACGCTACGGCTTCTTTATCCGTAACGGCAAACAGTACTACGTTATTGGTCAGGCCGACCGCATTTACCGCGACAAACCCTCCGACCTCTCGGGAATATACATCCGCAGTAGCAGTGGCGGCTTAGTGGACCTAGGTAGCTTGGTAACCACCAACGAGCAAAGCATTCCGCCGCAGCGCTACCGTTACAACCGATATGTGTCAGCAACCTTTAGCGCCTCAACCGCTCCAGGATACACCCTGGGTCAGGGTATCGATGCCATGCGGGCCATTGCCAAGTCTACGCTCGATGACACCTTTGCCACCACCCTTACCGGAACATCGCAACAGTTTGAGGAGAGTTCCAACAGCTTAGCATTTGCATTCTTCCTAGCGCTAGTGCTGGTTTACCTAATACTATCGGCACAGTTCGAGAG
The DNA here is from genome assembly GCA_035529935.1 of Williamwhitmania sp. Classification (NCBI taxonomy): domain Bacteria; kingdom Pseudomonadati; phylum Bacteroidota; class Bacteroidia; order Bacteroidales; family Williamwhitmaniaceae; genus Williamwhitmania; species Williamwhitmania sp. Next base: position 30,051 of record DATKVT010000230.1, read on the forward strand.
TTTCCGCGACCCACTAATCATTATGTTTACCGTGCCATTGGCATTGGCAGGAGCCGTGCTATCGCTCTGGTTTTTCGGACAAACGCTCAATATATTCAGTGAAATTGGGATTGTGGTGCTGGTAGGTATTGTTACTAAGAATGGAATTCTAATTGTAGAGTTTGCCAACCAAAAGAAGCAGGAGGGAATGAATAGAGTAGATGCCGTAGAGCATGCAGCCCGCCAACGTCTACGCCCCATTCTCATGACCAGCTTAGCAACCATCTTTGGAGCACTTCCTATAGCACTGGCACTCGGTGCCGCCTCCACCAGCCGCGTTCCAATGGGTATAACCATTATTGGAGGATTGCTCTTTGCGCTTGTGCTCACCCTTTACGTTATCCCTGCACTATACACCTATCTTTCCACCACAAAGGCAAATGTTATTAGTCATGAGGAGTAAGTTTAACACCATAAAACTGGCAGCAATGCTTATTTTTCTGCCGGTTGTAGTTTCAGCACAGGATACCCTTAGCCTTGGCACTGCTGTGAAGCAAACGCTGGAGAACAACTTTTCTATCAGAATGGCTCGCAACGATGCCTCCATTGCCAAAAACAACAACAGTCTTGGCAATGCTGGATTTCTTCCTACGGTAAACGCGAATGCCTCTACCAGCAATAGCCGCTCCAATCTCAGCCAGAGTTATTCGGGTGGCACCTCCTACGCTAACTCCGCCTACCCAACCCACAACCAAGCTGCAGGAGTACAGCTGAGTTGGGCACTATTCGACGGTTTTGCCATGTTTGCCACCAGAGAACAGTATGCCACCATGGAGCAGATGGGCGACCTATCGCTCCAAATGGCGGTGGAGGATGCCGTTTCGTCAACCATTCTGGGTTACTACACCATTGTGCAGGAGGAGAAGTTGAAGGACAACTACCGCGAGGTGCTTAACCTTTCGCGCACAAGGCTTAACATTGCCCGCGAAAAAGCAGAAATAGGCGCCGGCTACCAGCTCGCAGCCATGCAAGCCGACGTTGACTTCAGGGCCGACTCTGCCCAGCTACTGCAGCAGAGTAATAACGTTCAAAACTTAAAGGTAAACCTCAACAAGCTGATGGGTCGCGACCCTGAAACCGAGTTTGAGGTTGCACCGGCTATGCCCGAATCGCAGCAAATGGAATTAAGTCAGATATTCGATAAACTGCTAGCCCAGAACAAGGAGTTGCTGCTGGCCAAGATGAATCTGTGCACCAAGGAGCTCTCGTTACGACAGGCACAGGCAAAACGCTATCCAACCATAAGCCTATCGTCGGCCTACAGCTACTCCCGAATTAGCACACCCGACGGATCTACTGAGGTCAATCGTTCCTTTGGCCCATCGTTTGGACTTGGTGCCTCCATCACCCTCTTCAACGGGATGAACGCTAACCGAGCCATAAAGAATGCTCGCCTGCAGCGCGATAATCAGGACCTATCGAACCAGGCCACAACGCTCAACCTGAAGGGTGAGGCCGTTAGCTTCTTTAACGATTTGAGGCTAGCCATAGCGCTGGTCGATCTTGGAAAAAAGTCGGTGGAGATGGCCAAGATAAACGCTGAGGTTGCGCTCGAGAAGTATAAGATTGGTGTGTTTAGCGACCTAGAGCTACGCGATGCCCAAAACCGCTACCTCGATGCCGAATACCGCTACCTTAACGCCCAGCTACAGGCCAAAACTGCCGAGGTAGAGTTGCAGGTGTTAATGGGTGCAGTGGTGATGCCTTAAAAAAATCGTTGGATGGGGAAATACACATCCAACGATCAAACAATTATTTTTCCACTTCAAACACTTTGCCTTACTCGTACTTGAGCGTTTTGGCTGGATTGAGGTGTGCAGTACGAATGGCATGGTAACCAGTAACGAATAGGGCAAGGAGCAACGTAAAGATTGTTGCAGACGCATACAGCCCCCAAGGAGTTAGAATGTGTCGTGAAAAAGTCTCAAGCCAGCGCGTGGTAATAAAGTAAGTTATTGGCCAAGCAATAATGTTGGAAATAAGCAGCAGCAGTGTAAACTCGCTAAACAATAGTCTTACAATATTCATTGTTGTTGCGCCTAATACCCTACGAATTCCAATTTCACGGGTCCGCTGCTCAGCAAGAAACAGGGTTAGCCCTATCAACCCCAAGCTCGCAATCATAATGGCTAGCAGCGTAAGCATGAGCGAAAACTTGCCAAATCGATCCTCATCGGAGTAGAGAGCCTGCAGCTGCGAATTGAGTATCCTATATTCAAATGGCCGAGTCGGGTTAAACTGTTTCCACTTCTCCTCAATAAACTTAATCAGCTCAGGATAGTTATCGGAATTCACCCTAATGGCAATAACGTTTGCAAACACGGCCGGTCTGCGGAACATGTCGAGAATAAAGTTATTCACTGGTCGATGGAGCGACATGGCATTGAAATCACGGAAAACTCCAATCACCCGCTCATTACCGTCCTGCGACTTTACCCGGCGCCCAATGGCCGATTCATTGGTCCACCCCAAATTCTTTGCCATGTGCTCATTAATCATTACGGCGTTAACCGTGTCGCTAGGGAATCTCCGGTCGAATCCACGACCCGAAACAACCTTAATACCGAAGGTTTCCAGAAAATCCCAATCCACCAAAAACGTTGGAATGTAGAAGTTTTGACCAACCGCCGTAAGGCCCTCAACTTCATAGGCCCGTGTATTATGGTTCACTCCCAACACATCTTCAGATCCTGTCACATATTGAATATCCTTGTTCTTGAGTAGCTCCTGTTTAAATGCCTCATAGTTTTGGAACATTTGCCCTGTTCGCTGAACGGTGATGATGTGATCCTTTTTGAACCCCAACTCTGCGTTTCGGAGGAAGTTGAGCTGCGAGAAGACCACCATGGTGCCAATTATTAGGCTTATGGAAATGGTAAACTGAACAACAACCAGCACCTTTCTCGCAACGGACGATCGGGAACCAGCCGAAAGTCTTCCTTTTAGTACAACTAGCGGCTGAAAAGAGGAGAGGTAAAAAGCGGGATAGGCTCCGGCAAGCACTCCTACAACGAGACCTAGAAAAACTAGGTAGGCTATTGATATTGGCTGAAACAGCGCAGCTTCCTCAATACTTTTCCCCGTAAAGCTATTAAAGCTTGGCAGCAACAGTTCTACAAGTACAATTGCAAAGATTAACCCAATATAGGTTTGAAAGATGGCTTCGCCCAGAAACTGTCGTACTAGCTGCGCACGGTTTCCTCCAAACACCTTCTTAATACCAATCTCCTTGGCTCTTCCTGCCGATTTGGCCGTTACCAAGTTCATGAAGTTAATGCATGCCATGAGCAAAACAATAGCAGCAATAATTGAAAGAATATAGACATACATGCTGTTGCCATTCTGGTGCATTTCATATACATGATGCGACTTCAGGTGAATATCGGTTAGGGGCTGCAGATAAATTTTTACATCTTGGTCCTTAAGATCGTCATAGTGATTTTTATAGAACTGGGGAAACTTAGCATCGAGCATTTGCTGGGTAATTCCTGGTCTAAGGAGCACGTATGTCCAGCAAGGATTCCAAATCCACGTTTGTGGAAGCCTTCCACCAGCCAGCAATCGGAAGGTGGTGAGTGAAGCAAGAAAGTTAATTTTAAAGTGCGATTGAGAAGGAATATCCTTAATAACCCCGGTGACCTCAAAGTTTACCCCTTCCTCTATTCGAAGCGTTTTTCCAATGGGCGATTCATTGCCAAAGTAGCGCTTGGCGGTTGATTCGGTAATTACAACGGTGTTGGGACGGTCGAGGGCCGTTCTAGGATCTCCGTCCACAAATGGGAACGAGAATACATCGAAAACGGTAGAGTCAACAAGAAAGAAGCCCTTATTATTGAAACGAACCACCTCGTTGCTGTCCTTCATGTACTCAACGAAAATATCATCGCGCATGAAGTTGAAAAAGCGCATGGCCCTTTCCACTATATCGGGATAATCGAATTCCAACGCCGGAGCACAAGGAAACTCCATGGTAGCAGCATCCTCATTCACGTTGTTGGAGTTATACAACCGATTTACTCGGTAAATACGGTCAGCCTTGGCATTAAACTTATCATACTGTAATTCATCGCTGATGTAAAGCACAATGAATATTACACATGCAATGCCAATGGCCAATCCGCTAATGTTTATCAGCGAGTATTTCCAATACTTGTTGATGTTGCGAACTGCAATGATGATGTTGTGATTATTCATGGCTGCCAATATTATATGAATGTCGTCTTATCCTCCAACTCACACACCCTCTTCTTGGGTAAAAGCCACAATTCTATATAAAGAGTTCAAATAATCAGCATCTTGCAATATGTCCTTGGCTAAAAATGCACCACATCATTTAAATTAACAGCTAAAATGCCGAACACGTCAAAACCATGATTAATAATTAATTGGAAATTTTATCCCCTGTGCTTACTGTTCGGAAACGTTACACATGGTGCTCAAAAACGAACAATGGAAAATGGAGGAAGAAATGGAGCAATATGCCAGAATGCCAATGGGACATTTGGCTGTTTTCTAAATCTTTAAATAGTGATGGGGAAATAACGGAGGTTCGAAAATTGGAGTTGTGCGGTAGCGCACCCACCGTATTTAACATAAAACCACTTCGGGGATGCAGCAAACAATTCCAGGAACAGTTTCAACGAGCCGTCATAGCCCACGGTTTTAACCGTGGGAACCCAATGCAGCAGCAATACCTTAAGATTAATCCATTTCTAGCTATTCCTAGATGCATTATGGAGCATAATAAGCTCATCATACTCCTCAGGGAAAACATCATATTTATCAAATCAACCCTGTGCCAACCGCTTTGCCATTCCTCTGAATATGCAACCATGCAGGGGCAATACCGCGTACCAATATGCCCTACCGAGTAGCCCAAGCGGTCGAAAGGTAGCCGTTTGGGTAAGCACGCTGTTCTCTATCCTAAACTCCAGCCAAGCCTCGCCGGGCAGCTTCATCTCGGCATAGAGCAGCAATCGCTTTTCTTCCCGGTTGGCCAGCAGCACCCTCCAAAAGTCCAAAGCCTCCCCTGCCGCAATATTGGTATCGCTCTTCCGACCGCGCCGCATGCCCACGCCACCCCAAAGCTGGTCGAGAAAGCCGCGAATTTCCCATAACCAATCGCCATAGTACCAGCCCGTTTTTCCACCGATGGCCCAAATGCGCTGCAACGCCGCGTTGGTGTCGACCACGGGAACCTTGCGTATATCCCTAAAGCAGCCGTTCACCGGCATCTCCACAAAGTGCGAAATACCCTTTTGCAGCAGTGCGCTGGTTTGCGCATCCTTCCAGCTCGAGAGCACTTGGTTTTGCTCAATTTTATCGAAGGCCATCCGAATGGAGGATTGGTAATCGATGAGCGAAATGCCGAGCATGGCAGCAAGGTTGTTGGGTTGGCACACCACCTCCACCTTCATGCTGTTAACCAGATTCTGCGCCAGCGCAAAGGAGGTTGCGGTAACAAAGTAGAGCCAGTAGGACGATATTTTCGGAGTCATTACCGGCACCACCAAAATCCGTCGCTTGAGGCCCCGCACCTTGGCAAACTGCAGGAGCATCTCCCTATAGCTCAGGATATCGGGTCCACCGATATCGAAGCTCCGGTTGTAGGTCTCCGCATTGCCCATCACTCCACTCAAAAACTCCACCACATTTCGAATGGCAATGGGTTGCGTGCGAGTTTTTAGCCAGCGCGGCGTAACCATAACGGGCAGCTTCTCCACCAGGTCGCGAATAATTTCGAACGATGCGCTACCCGAGCCCACAATGATACCCGCGCGCAGGGTGGTCAGCGCAAAGCTACCCTCCGACAGGATATCCTCCACATTCTTTCTGGAGGCAAGATGCTTGGAGAGCGCTGCATCGTTTACAATGCCGCTCAGGTAAATCACCTGCTTGGCGTTGGTTTGCTCCAATCGCTCGCGGTAGTTAAGGGCGCACTGCTGCTCCATATCGCCAAAGTCGCCCCCCTGCGTGGCCATGGAGTGAATGAGGTAGTAAGCCACATCAATGTCGTTGGGAATGCTGCTCAAGGTCTCCCTCTTCAGAAAGTCCGCCTCCACCACGCTCAGGTTTTGGGTTGAATAGCCATGGTAGTTGAAGCGCTTGCCATCGCGCACGCAGCAAACCACCTGATGGCCATTTTGCAGCAGAACAGGCAGCAATCGCTGGGCAATGTAGCCGGTTGCTCCGGTGAGAAGGACTTTCATTTGCAGCTGTTTAGGTTTACCAATCTCGCAACGAAGGGTATAACATCAGCGGCATTGCAATGGTTTAGAAAGGGTGAAATTAAAAACCTGCAGCCAATAGCCCATGGGATGACAACCATATTCCCAAATTTGATTTGGTGACAAGAAGCCAGCTTTCAGGTTACAAAGTTTGGTAGCATTGCCTCTTCGGGAAGCCCTAAGTGCTTTCCGGGTAACTTCAACACACCAACATAGCGCACAGTTTTAACCGTAGGTAATCAATGCAGCAGCAAAATCTTAATGGATTTATCCATTTACCATTTCTTCGGTTAGGATGAAATTATGAATGAGCGGCAAATCCTAATCTCCTAACAACCTAAATTCCTACCCCCTTCCCTACAGCACTCCCGAAAACATGGCAATAAGCTTGGCCGCGGGTATAAATAGCAGCTGGGCAACCAGCGTTCCGAGAACTCGCGCAACCACCATGTAAACAATGTACTTCCGAAATACCGACTCCTTGCACTTTCCCAGCACCACCTCGTCAGTCATCATCGACAGAAACGGGTCAATAAACACAAACATCAGGATGGTGGCTAGGCCATTTATTACGGAGGAGAGCGTGCTTGAAGTTGTTCTTAAATCGGGATTGAGATAACCTGCATAGAGCGACGAGATCACCCCAACGGTAATAATTGCCACCGCCACAATGTTCATTATAAAAACCCTCCAGGGGAAATTCTCCTTGAAATCGAGCTGAGTTATGTTCTTCACATCGGGAGCGACAATATTTTCCTTGAGGTAGGCAATTCCACCCTTGGTAAAACCGTAGTAGAGCACCTTGGGCATCGACTTATACACGCTGAACCGGTTAACGGCAACCGACAGAATGCGCTGAAAGGATGGAATGAGCAGCGCGCCAACGATGGTAGCCACAGTGCAGGAGAAAATGATTAGCCGAAAATCGAACAGGTTGCTCCCAATGCCCATCTTTATGTTCTTTTCGATGGTGCTTGCCAGCAGCGGTGCCTGAAACCCGTTGGCAGTGCGCGAAATCAGCACCAGAATATTGAACAGCGCAAAGGAGATGGCAACCCTTCCAGTTCGAATACCCACAATTCGAACGGAGTAGGAAAGCGTGGTGATAAGGTTGATAAGGAAGGTAAGAACAATTACAAAAAAAATGGAGAGGCTCATGGGGGTATGGCAATTATAGTGATAGCATTTTATTCCGCCCCTATTACCTCAACAATCTGTTGGTGCAAATCAGGAATTTTATTCTTTACAACATCCCAAACAATGGAGTAATTAACACCCATGTAGTCATGAATCAACCGATCCCTCATTCCTGCCATATTCTTCCACATGATCGTATTCCACTTAACTTTAAAATCGGCGGGAATTTTTTTTGTTGCCTCACCAATTATTTCAAGACTTCTAACAACGGCTCTCTTCAGCGTTTCATCTTGCAAAAAAGTCTCCTTAGTTACATCGTTTGTGATAACAGAAAGTATGAAGGAACTCTCGTCTCTAATGTGCTTCAGGTATTCAATAGGCTCTTTAGACATACTCTACCTCATTTAAAATCTTAGGACCTATATATGGGCTCAATCCATTTTTTGTAACTATTTCAACCTTCTCATTCTTGAAGATCGCCTCCAAAATATCGTATGCAGCCATATAGTTATCAAAATTCTCCATACCCGGTTTAAACTCTATTAGAATATCGATATCGCTTTTGCTCGATTGCTCACCTCTTAAGTATGATCCAAAAAGTCCAATGCTTTCAACCCCCAATCTCGAAAGCTCGGGTTTATATTTTTTAATGGAAGATAGTATAGTCTCTTTTGTAGTCATATTCAAATCTTTATCACAAATATAGCAAACTTTGATGTGAGTAGTGTGCCATTCTCAGAATAGCCAGAATCGCAATTTAAATCTTGCAATAATTACACGCTTTTTTTCTTTGCGTGTAACATGTTGAAACGGTTTATTGCTTTAAACTCATTTTGTTCCCTACGGTTAAAACCATCGGCTATAATTAATTCGCCTATTCAGTTTTTTTGGACTGCCGCCCCAGCTCTCCAAAATAGTGCTTTACGCGCTGCAGCTGCTCCGGCTTAAGGTCCGCCACGTTAATCACCCTTACGACATTGGCGAGGGTAAGCTCTACCTTGTGCTCGTGCACCGCTACATCCCTAATATCGGCAACGGGTATGGTCTCCCGCCGGTAGTCGTCCGGCATGTAGAACCTAACAGTGGTGCTGTCCCACTCCACAAAGCACCGCTCCCTTTTAAAGAAAAGTATTCCGAAGAGTATGGCCATGGCCCCCTGAAATATTGCGGTGAGGAAGAACCAGTCCTCTTCCTTAACGTTGGGCCCAGCCCCCCTCACCAGTATGAACAGGGAGGTGGCAAAGCCAAACACAAAGCAGAGAAACACAAACCCAAAAATAAGCTTAACAAAGCCTCTGTTGTTGCTAACCTCAACTCTTTCCATCGTGAACCATTTGTTTCAAACGAAAGTAGGAATAATCGAGATAGGACCGGGTAGATGTGGTAACAATTTTGTGGAAAGTTAAAAGATTTTAGCCTTCAACATGGGTTAGTAATTCTGTAACCTACTGTAAATACTCGGAATAACTTATTACCATTTCAGCAACTAATCAGCCATTCAAATGCTACCCGTTCATCCAACTTTTTAGTGCCATGGCCTTATCGCGGCTAACGATAATCTTCTCGCCGAGCTTGTTTTTGAGGTGCAGCGCCAGTTTTCCGTTGAAGTAGGCCTCAAATTTCTCAACGGCATTTAGGTTGATAATGGCTTGGCGGTTGGCCCTAAAGAAGAGTGCCGGATCGAGCTCCGGCTCCAGCTTGTCGAGCGAAGCGGAAATAGGATACTGCTTGCCATCGAAGGCCACCACAAAGGTCACCTTGGTATCCACATAAATGTAGGCCACCTCGGCCATGGGGAGCGAAAAGAAGGCTCCCTTTTTCGAAACCAGAATGCGTCGGCGGTAACTCAGCTGCGAGCTGGTTATCTCCTGCGCCAAGGTGCGGTAATCAATGGCTATGGATTCTTCCGGCTGAATAAGCTCCAATATCTTCTCAAACTTAAAAATAGCCTGCTCCAGCTCATCCTTCTTAATGGGCTTTAGCAAATAGTGGATGCTATTAAGCTGAAATGCCCTAAGCGCATGCTCGTGGTAGGCGGTGGTGAACACAATGCCGCTCTCCACCTCCATCTCGTTAAAAATCTCGAAGCAGCTGCCATCGGCCAGCTCAATATCCATAAAGATGATTTCCGGATGCTCATTGGCGGATAGCCATGCCACCGTATCCTTCACACTCTGAAGCATGGCTAGCACACTCCAATTTGGACGTAGCTCGGCAATCATGGTTCTCAACATGGCTCCAGAGTGCACCTCGTCCTCAACAATAACCACTTTAACGTCCATTTTCCATCTGAATTAGGGGTAGCTTAACGGTAAAGTGCTGCTCGTGCTTTTCAACCACAATGGGGTTGCTGGTTAGAAACTGAAAGCGCTTCTCTATGTTTTGCAATCCCGTATTGGTAGAGTAGGTAGTTTTTTTAGGGTTTAGGTTGTTGGTTACCATTACATGCCCATCGTGCGCCTTCACCTCAATATGAAGCGGTGAAGCGAGCGTGGCCACGTTGTGCTTAATGGCATTCTCCACCAAGAGCTGGAGACTGAGCGGTGCCAGCTGGTGGTTGAGCAGGTCGTTATCGATGGAGAAGGTTACCGTAAGGCCATCGCCCAGCCGAATTTGGTGAAGGGCAAGGTAGGCCTTGATAAACTTCAGCTCATCCCCCAGCGAAACCGACACCTTATCCTTGCTCTGCAGCACATAGCGGTAAACATCGGAGAAATTTGTTGCCATAGAAACAGCGCTATCGGGGTCGCTCTTTATGATGGCAATGAGCGTGCTAAGGTTGTTGAAGAGAAAATGGGGATTAATCTGGTCCTGCAGTGCCACGTAGTCGAGTCGAAGCTTCTCCTGCTGCAGCTTCTCATTTTCCAGCATTACGGCGGTCAAACTCTGGTGGTAGTTATATACAATGAGTAAACTAACGTAAATAAGTACAAACATTATAAAAAGGGAAACACTCAAGTAGAACTGGCTCGGCTCCATTGCCAAATCTTCACCAAACATGGGCTTAAACCACATAGCTACGAAGAACCACAGCACAAACCAAACTGTAGAGAAGGCAAAGAGCATGGCGAAGCGCTTCCGTGTTTTCAGATGCCAAGGATACTTATGGGCAATCACCTGGTTGAAGACAAAGATCCCCTCGCTTATCACAAACATAATGGAAAAGAGGAAGAGTGGACCACCCCAAGTAAAAGGCTCATGAGGGAACATCAGCTGCTTAATAATGGTAATCATGAGCGCTGTGGTAACTACCCCAAAAAGCAACCGCGACTTGAAATCGAAGAAAACGTGTGGACGAATATCCTTCCACTCCTGTAGACAGTCTTTCCCCTTTACAATACTCTTAATTAACTTCACTGAGTGCATCCTTTGTTTCCCCTTAGGTAATGTTCAAATATACACATAAAGCCAATGTTCCACACCAACTCCTACTCTGATACGGTGAGTTCGCCAATGCCCTTAAGGTAAACAGACTTGGCAATTTGGTAAGATGATACTGCCTCAACATAGGAGGCATGCGCCTTTTGCCATGAAGCCTGAGCATTTAGAAGATCGGTGGTGGTATTTAACCCTGCATTAAAGCTGGCCTGCACCTCACTGAGACTCTCCTCCGCCTCGGCCTTGCTCTTGGCAGCCAAGCCAATGGTTTGGTATGCCTCATCGAACTGAAGCCACCGCTGCTGAATTTCCAACCTCATGAACTCACGTGCATCGTCCTGTTTCAGCTTCGACTGCTCCAGCTTGTAGCGGGCTGCCTTCAACTTTTGTCGCTTCTCGCCCCAATGCACAATAGGAACTGAAAGTTGAGCCGAAGCAATTGTGTTCCATCCACCGTTGTAAAGATTTGGCACATAGTTGTAACCATAGCTCACCTGTACACCCAGCGTGGGCATAAATTCAGCCATGGCATTCTTGCGCTGGTAATCGGCAATGGCCACCTGTCCTTCCAGTATTTTTGTTTCGGAACGAGCATCCAGCGCCTTATCAACATCCAACCCTGCTGCGGGAAGCTGTGGTTCACCTAAATTATCTACGGTAACGGCAAGGTTGGTGGAAAGATCCACCCCAATCTGCCTGCAGAGATTCATGCGAGCAAGCTGAAGCCCATTGCGAGCCTTGAGCAGGTTGATGCTGGCCTCATTTCGCTGAACAGCAACCTTTAGTTGCTCACTCTTGGGTATTAGGCCCAGCTGGTAAGCAGTAACCAGCTGGCTCTCCAGAGAGTCGAGCATGGTAACATAACGTTCAGCCACCTTTACCTGCTCCTGAATGGATACAAGCTGCCAGAATGCCTGATCGGTGTTCATTACCACCTCCGAAGCGGTAAGCGCCGTTGCTTGGTCGGCAATCGCAACCGCCTCATTGGCCATCTTATTTGCATTCCGCACCTGTCCCCCAGCAAAAAGTGCCTGTTTGGCCACTATTTGAGTCTGGTAGATGGTTAGATTTTTCGTTCCCAAATCGATGCCGGGAAAGTATACATTGCTCTCCCCGCTATACTGGTGATTGGCTGCCTCCGTTGCGCTATTGGCCGTTGGTAGAAAGAACCCCGGAACACTGATGTTCTTCATGTCGGGTAAGTTCATTATGCTACCACTTCCGTCAATCTGAGGAAGGTAAGAGGCACGGGCCTCCTTCTGGTGTGCTACGGCAATGCGCTTATCCAACTCCGACTGCTTTACATTTCGATTGTTCTGCAGCGCCTGCTCCCTGCACTGCTGTAGGGTAACTACTTGCTGTGAATAACCTGCCGCGACTATGGCTGCAAGGGCAATGGTTACTGCTATTTTTTTCATTATGACCGAATTAATTTTAAAAGGGTGTAACGAAACTCTCATGTTGCTGATTCTGCTATCATCGCGCTTACAGCTAAAACCAAAAGTTTCCACAGGTGTCGTCATTTGTTTTTAAGAAAGCGTGTGCTCCCATTATGGCAATCATTGCACTCTGGGAGTCACACGCCATCACCTAACCAATGCTTTCAAGGTTTCGGGTATTCACCTTATAAAAAATGGCATACAGTACTGGAACCACCACAAGAGTGATAATGGTTCCCACCAGCAACCCAAACATGATTGCTATAGACATTGATCCGAAGATATCATCGAATACAAGCGGAGCCATACCAAGAATGGTGGTGAGTGAGGCCATCATTACTGGGCGAACACGTGATGTAGCCGAATGGATTATCGCCAACAGGGTTGCCTTTCCTGACTTAACTTGTATATTGATCTCATCGAGCAACACCACCGCATTTTTTATCATCATCCCTATAAGACCGAGAGTGCCTACAATTGGCAAGAATCCGAAGGGGGCACCAGTAACCAAAAATCCAATGATAACGCCAATAAAGGCCAATGGCACAATGGCAAATATGATAATAGGCTGCTTAAAGTTGCCGAACAACGCCACTATAATCAGAACCATGAGCAACAACGCAAGAGGGAAATTTGCCATTAGCCCCTTGTTTGCCTCATTGCTGTCCTTTTGCTCGCCAAGCCACTGCAAGCGATATCCCTGTGGCAGGTGAATGGCATCCACCTGAGGTTTAACGGCGTTGAACAGATCGTTGGCTGTAACCCCAACCGCCGGATCGCACTGAGCCTTTATGGCACGCTGCCCATTGTAGCGCATAATGGTATTGGTTTCCCAAGTCATATCCACGGAATCGACCACTTGGCCTAGCGGAACGCTGCTTGCCGAGTTGGACCACACCGGAATATTCGACAAACCAGAAAGATCGTTGTTGAGTGAACGGTTAAGCCGTAGCATTACCGGAAGCCGATACTCTCCATCGTAGTAAACCCCAATTGGTAGACCCATAGTTGCAACGGCAAGAGCATTGGCTACATCGGAACGGCTAACCATTAGACGCCGCGCCTGATCCTGCGAGTAGTATGGACTAAGCACCATTGCCTCATTCTTCCAGTTATTGGTAATAAAGGCAGCCCGAGGATCCTTCCGGAAGATATCTTCCGCCTGGCTTGCCAGCTCGCGAAGCACCTTTTCATCGGGACCAGAAAACATGGCCTCAACCTTATAATCGCCACCCACCGCAATGTAGCCTCTTGCCCGACCAATCGCTTGGGGGAAACGTTTAGCCACATACTTATCGGCACGCTGCATTATCTCATCGGTATACTTCTTGTCGGCAGTGGTTATTATTAGCTCTCCATACGAAGGGCTGTATCCGCTCATAGGGCGCATAAGGGTGTAGCGTGCGGGAGTTCTTCCAACAGCCGAAACCACAGAGGAGACATGTTTCCACGTGTTAATTTCATGCTGAATGGTATCCAAATCGGTACTTACCTGATTGATGTCGCTTCCAAGAGGCAAACGGTATTCCATTACAAACTGGTTGTAGGTTACCCCGGGAAAGAAGTCCTGCTTCACAAAGCGAAAGGCCCAAAATGAAATGATCAAGGCAGCAAAAGTCAGCAGTGAAATCATTGTTTTGTGCCAAAGAGCGTATCGAATTATCTTATTATAGAAACGGTAGAATTTCCCACTATACACATCCGACTCGGTTTGCTTTTCTGTCAACGGCTTGCGCGGCTTACGGTAGAAATAGTTGGCCATAAATGGCGTTTGAACCATTGCCAGCACCCAGCTGAGGAATAGTGAAATGGCTAAAACATAAAAGAGCGATTTCAAAAACTCCCCTACACCAGTTGGGTTAAAAGCCAGCGGCATAAAGGCTAAAATGGCCACCAACGTTGCCCCAAGCAGAGGCATGGACGACTTATTTGCCGAACTAACAAAGGCAATCTTTCGCGGCTTTCCCCGCTTAAGGTCTATAAGAATTCCATCGACAACCACAATGGCGTTGTCAACCAGCATACCCATGGCAATAATAATGGCCGCCAATGAAACACGATGCAGCTCAATTCCAGCGGCACTCATCACAATAAAGGTACCCAGAATGGTAAGCACCAGCCCACTGGATATAAGCAATCCGGCACGAAGCCCCATGGCCAGCAGCAGCACCACAACCACCACCAACACCGACTCAATAAGGTTTATAACAAAGTTGTTGATGGACTCCTCCACCTTTTGGTGCTGGTAGTATATGGGATGGAACTCCACACCCACGGGCAAATCCTTCGACAGTTCGGCCAGCTTATCCTCCACGGCTTTGCCCAAAACTATCACATTTCCACCGCTATTCATGGATATGGCAAGGCTTATGGCCTCCTTCCCATTAAACTTAATTTGCTCCGAAAGTGGTTGGTAGAAGCCGCGTGTCACCGTTGCAATCTCGCCTAACCGGTAACGTGCACCGGAGGGCAGCTTTACCTCAAAGTTCTTAATCTCATCGAGCGACTGAAACTTGTTGCCTATATTCACCCTGATACGATTACCACCAAAGGCAAAGTCGCCAGCGTTTACAATGGAACCCTGATCGTTAAATGCCTGAAAAATGAGCATGGGGTTTATTCCCAACGAGGCAAAGTAGTCGTTGTTGAAGTCGACGTTTACCACCTCAGTACGCTTGCCAAAAAACTCCACACGCTTTACACCTGGAACGGTAAGCAGCTGCTGACGCACATGGTCGGCGTAGTTCAGGAACTCCTTGTAGGAATAACCATCGTTAGTCATGGCCAAGAAGATCCCCGACACATCGCCAAAATCGTCGTTAACAATTGGGGTATACGCTCCCTGTGGCAAATCGCCCTTTATATCATTCACCTTCCGACGAAGGTTGTCCCACAGCTGAGGAAGCTTGGACGATTCATATCCCGATTTAATATTTACGGTAATTTCGGAGTAGCCCGGCATCGACCTCGACTGTATGTTGTCGATATTATCAAGCCGCTGGATGGCCTTTTCGAGTACGTCGGTGACCTCCGTTTCAACTTCTTGTGCGCTGGCACCCGGATACACCGTAACCACAACTGCTGCCTTCACAGGAATCTCAGGGTCCTCAAGCTTCCCCATTGAGGAGTAGGACATAATGCCGCCAATGACGAGCGCAACAAACAGGAAGGAGAGAAACGCCTTCTGCTTTAATATCTTATTCAGCATAACTGGCGCTTATATAGAGTTTGGATTTAACACCCTTACCTTCTCATTGTCGGTAAGCTTATTCACGCCAGCAATCACAATGGATTCTCCGGCAACTAACCCATGCCTTACAAGCAGCATCCCATTGCGGCCATTGGCTTCGAGAGCAATAGTTCGGCAAGCCACCACCTGCGTAGCGGGGTTGTAAATCCAAACGCTCGACTGTCCGTTGCGCGAGAATACTGCAGCAACAGGCACCTGCACCTGACTACCCGACTGGGAAGGTAGCTGGATTCGTACCGTTGCCGATAGCCCAGGACGAAGCATCCCGTTGGGATTGGCTAGCGCCAACTTAACCTCGAACAGGTTGCTTGCACCCGCTTTTCTGTTAACCGATACGATGGAAGCCGGTAGGTTAAAAGCGTTGGCATTGGGCACATCGCACACAATTCGTCCAAAGTTGGAAGCATTTTTTATTTGTGACTCGGCCAAACCAAAGGTCACCTCCACCTGGCTCACATCAATGAGCGAAACAATGGTCTGTCCTAGGTTAACCGTTTCAAACTGGTCAACTTTCTTCTGAAAAATATATCCCGTAAATGGGGCTACCAATCGAGTGTCGTTGAGCGCATTTTGTGCTGCTTCAAACGAGCTCTTGGTGGACAGGTAGGCCGCCTTCAGCTTCTCGTAGGTGTTGGCGGGGAGTTTTCCCTGCTCAAACAGCTGGCGGTTGCGGCTATACTCATCGGTAATTTGGTCATACTGTGCCTTGGCAGACTGAAGACGTATTTCATAGTCGCGGGGGTCAATCTGGGCAATCACCTCTCCCTTCTTCACCAAGTCGCCCTCCTTAACCGAAAGCGAAAGGATGGGGCCACCAACCTTAAAGGAGAGCATTACCTCCTGCTTCTCCTTAATTACACCGCTAATTTCCAACGGCAACGAGGTTGACTCCACGCTTACCGG
>DATKVT010000231.1 GCA_035529935.1 Williamwhitmania sp.
AAAAGGCACATCCGAACCTGTTCGTGCACTGGCGCTATGGTTTTAACCAATAGTTGGAATGACAAGAGCCGTATGAATCGAGAGGTTCACGTACGGTTCCGTGAGAGGTTTGTGCTGTAAAGCACTTACCTACTCGACCAAAAAATGAGACGATGGCGCGGACGTCCTCGTCCGTGCCATCCTACCGGGGCAGCGCAAGTTAACCCCAATGCCAAGCATTAAGGAAGGCATTACGGCAGCCTGTTCAAAAGCGCACGGAGTTTGCATGGGCATGTTGCCCATACGCATTGTTGACTATGGCCATTCCCTCAGGATTACATTTTCAAATTATCCTCATTTTCAAATCTTCAAATTATTTCCTACCTTCGCTATACGTTCTTTGAATTTGCCAGAGCACCCCCTACCGCTACAACGGCAAGCTGGAGCGCAGCGAAAGTCCCGATTTTTAATCGGGGGAGCTGCAAACGTTCCTGCAGGTGGCCGGACGTTCTTTGGACTGGTATGACTACGGGGCGCGATTCTACGAGCCCGAGTTGGGCCGGTGGCAGCTCATAGACGGGAAGGCGGAGGACTACCGGCGGTGGAGCCCTTACACCTACGCGGTGAACAACCCGCTCCGGTTCGTGGACCCCGACGGGATGGAGGCGGGGCCCAAGGTGAACGGGTTCTCCGTCAACTGGATGAGTACCATGTGGGGCAACGACGTGCAGTACAAGAACTACGAGGACGGGGACGACGGCGGCGGCAAGAGCAAGAAGCCGGCCAACAACGAGGAGCAGAAGAAAGATGCCCCGAAGCCTAGCCCTGATAGGAACAGCACTGGTTTTTTAACGAGAATTTTTGCCAATTTTCTAGCTCTTTTTATCACAGACATGCAGTGGCTTGGCGATAACCATTCCGGTAACCAGACAGATGATGAGAAAATGAAGGCTGGAATGAATACGCTTATCAGCTATATCGTTATTTATAGCATCCAATCTTGCGTCGAAACGCCAGCTTCCAGCAGTTCCAGTGTCGCAGTGGAAGAGGAAGCTGCCACTAATGTAGGCTCATTTTTCCAAGGAGGACGAATGGCAAAGGCAAGTGAGTTGGTTGGTTATGCTGAAAAACAAGGATGGAAAGCTATGCAGAGTGCAGAAGGACCTTTAAAATACGTTGACGAAAATGGTATTATTCGAATGACAATAAAGCAAGGTAGTCAACGTGCAGCAGGAAGTGGATTTCCACACGTGGAGTTAAGAAATGCTTTTGGCAAACGAATAGATGCTTTTGGTAACGAGGTAACAAGAAAGAGTATAGGAAATCATACAGAAATAATTTACGATCTAAAATAGTGTTATGGAGAAAATAAATTATCCTGACTTAGAGCAATTTAACGGACTGTATTTAGAGGACAGTTTTGTCTTGCAAATTATTGAAACATCCGAGCTTGTTTCTTTTCATATGGAATTTGTTTTAACCAAAGATCACCCTGAATATCAAAAACCTTTGGTTAATGAAATGTATTGTTACCGTTATGGCGTAATAAATTTTATAGAACCGAAACAAGTATTATGGAAATATAGAAATCAAAAAGCGATTTCAATTGATGCAAATGGTGAAAATGATTTCGGGAATATTGACGTTTTCTCTAAATTCGAAGATAATTATTTACTGGAAGGAGATTGGGGAAACGTTTTGATTAGTTGTAAAAATATAGAAGTGAAATTGTAAGAACAAAACTCTCAGTAACGGCATTTTTTATAATGCCAAATAAGTTCGTTAGTCTTGCTCTGCACATTCCACAGGAAAACCAAAAAGAGCTATCCCAGTATTTGGAGGATATATGAAAAGCAAGAATTTACAGAATAGCCTGTAAGTATTGTGCTAACGCAGTGGAAAAAGCACCATCCCCCGCCAGCGCTCAGCAGGTGGGGGTGGCTTTTATAGGGTAGCAACGTTCTTCTGGAAGAAGTCCTTGAAGCGCTTCTTGGTGAGCATGATGTCAATCATGGAGAATACGATGCTCTTATCCATTTCGTCCAGCTCTTGGATAAGCCAAGAAATGTCATTCCAAATATTTCTTTTTATTATTATTGTTCACTATATTTACGTGTTCATTTTAAATGAACATCAGATATTAATGAACAACATTGTTTTATGAACACAGATAATGATGTTATAAATAAGGCAGTTAGTGCTATTGAAGCAATAGTGGAACTGTCTCATAAAATTGCGGTAAAAGGTGGCGCTAATAGTAAAAAAGTGGTAATTGATGGTGTTGTGTTTACTGCATTAGTAGAAGATGAAATAACCCAAACAAGAAAAGGTCTTGTTATGAGTAGGGTTAGTAATGTGAGATACGATAGCAATGATCCATTTCTTGTAATTGCAAAGTACATTCCTACCACAATAGCCAAAGAGTTGAGACAGCTGAAGATCAACTACCTTGACGTATCGGGAAATGCTTATATACAACATCTGAATTTCTTCATATACATTAAAGGAGAAAAGTTCGTAAAACCACCAATGGTTAATCAAACAAGAGCATTCCAGAAGGCTGGTTTGAAAATGATATTTGCTTTTTTATTGGAACCTGACTGTGTTAATAACACATTTCGTTTTATCGCTGAATCAACCGGGGTGTCCCTGGCATCGGTTGGGTATGTGATGAAAGAGCTGGAATCGCTAAACTACGTATTAGAGACTAAGAATAAACGGGTTCTTAAAAATAAAGTTGAACTGCTAAACCGTTGGATCGTGGCCTACCATGATGTCTTAAGGCCAAGTCTAGTCAAAAAAAGGATGAAGTTTACCAGTATAGAGAGCAACAACCAGTGGAGAAACTTACCTCTTAAAGAGGTTGATGATTTAACCTTGTGGGGAGGGGAACCTGCTGCTGCTTTGGTTACAGGGTATTTAACACCAGCGCTATATACTATTTACACAAATTCAAGTTGGCAGCATTTGGCAAAGGAACTCAGGCTAATTCCGGACGATAATGGAGATGTAGAGATTCTAGGTTTCTTCGGGAATATTGAAGAAAATAATAAAGAGATGTCAATTGTCCCCTATTTATTAGTTTATGCTGATTTAATAGGGAGCGGAAATGAACGAAACATAGAAACTGCAAAACGAATCTTTGATGAAAAACTACAATATATCAAGTGAGAGCATCAATAATCCTTATTTGGTTAAGCTGTTAACGCAGCTTACAACCTTTTTTCAATCAAGGGCTACTCCTTTTTATGTGATTGGTGCCACTGCACGAGATTTAATGCTCCAACACAATCAGATAAAAGCTGTGCGAATGACTCGTGATTTAGATATAGCAATAGCTATTCCAGATTGGGCCGAGTATCAGAAGATAGAAGATGAATTATTAGCGCTTGATGGTTTTAAAAAGGATCACCAACAACGCCAACGCTTCATTTTTATGGACAGCTATGAGCTTGATATCGTTCCATATGGGGCTATAATGAAGGAGCAGGATAAAATATTCTGGCCTCCAGACGAGGAGTTTGCAATGAGTGTTTTGGGTTTTTCTGAAGTTGATGAGGCCGCAAGTGAGGTAGCAATTGATGGTAATTTAAAAATAAAGGTTGCTTCTCTAGCGGGTATTTTTATTCTTAAAATTTCTGCTTGGAGAGATAGAAACCTGAACCACAGCAAGGATGCCGAGGATATGGGGTTTATCCTGTGCAACTACTATTCAATTAATGAGCCAAGAGTTCTTGAAAACCATCAAGATTATTATGAAGATCCAAATTTTTCTTTAAACACTGCTGGTGCTCGTCTTTTAGGTGTTGATATGGCGGCAATATTGAAAGATAGCGATGAGGTCAAGAAAAAGTTTATTGTATTTCTTGAGTCCGAATACGATTTGGAAGAAAAAAGCCGCCTGTTGAACCAAATAGTTGAGACGAATAAACCAATAGGATACGACGAATTTCATAAATGTGTTAAAAATATTATTGACGAATTGAAATACAATTAATATAAAGAGAGAGAGATATCCTTGCTCTATTAATGGGTGTCTGCCATTTAAATTTCTTATTTTGCTAAATTATTACAGTAATTGAAGGTAATGGATAAAAAGAGTTTAACGGAAAGGGATATTTGCAGCAAATTTATTAATCCAGCCCTTGAGAAGTCTGGGTGGAATATGCAGGTGCAGGTATTGGAGGAGGTTTCTTTTACCGATGGTAAAATCTACGTTCGTGGTAAGTTGACTGCTAGAGGTGCACGAAAACGCGCAGATTATATTCTGTATTACAAACCCAACATCCCGATTGCCATAATAGAGGCCAAGGATAATAAACACTCGGTTCGAAGTGGAATTCAACAGGCATTGGACTATGCCAGAATCCTCGATATTCCTTGTGTTTTCAGCAGTAACGGCGATGGATTTCTATTTCACGATCGAACTGTAAACGATTCTAATCAGGGCAGCATAGAAACTGAACTCGATATAAACAACTTCCCTTCGCCCGAACAGCTTTGGGCCAAATAAAAAACCTATAAGGGAATTAACACGCCAGAAGCCGAAAAGATTGCCTCGCAGGACTACTACTTCGATGGTAGCGGCAGAAAGCCAAGATATTACCAACAGATTGCCATAAACAGATCCGCTCGGCCGGACGTGCCGTCCGGCTGCTGTGGACTTTTGCCAATGGGTGTAAGCTGGAGGCTGGCTATATGTGGGTAATAGCTGCTGCCAGCCCAAAAGCGCACTGAGGTTGCATTGGCATGATGCCCATAAGCCTAGCTGTTTAGTAGCGCAGAGTTGCAGCCTAACTGCCAGTCAGTGGGTGACTTTTTGCGAGCGAGAACAAGTCACCCCCTGACTATTGTAGACCAAATCAAATCCTCACCCCGCAGCGCAGCGTTCTCCCTTTTATCCAGAAGAGGCTCTCTTTTACCGAGGTCGTTCCCTCTTATTCCCTGAATGGGCTCCCTTTTACCTCGGTT
>DATKVT010000232.1 GCA_035529935.1 Williamwhitmania sp.
ATATGGCAAGAATCGATACTAAGAAGAGCAAAATAAATGAAACAACCTGGTAGCCTATGATGTCTTTAACGAGGTAACAGATGATAGAGGATAAGACTACAGCAAGAAACGTAGAAAAATATTGGCGAGCAGATGAAGTAAAAGAGGGTGCAGATGCTTTTTCTCTAAACCAATCCTTTGCCTGCCTATCGGCTCCAAGTATGTAAACATCTATATTCCCACTGTAACGAATTAATCTATTCACAAAATTGCCAAGTCGAAACATTGATAGAATATTGCGACTGCGTGGTTTTCCAACAACAATGTGCGTAATATTTTCTTTTTGCGCAAAGTCAACAATGGCCTTAACAATGTCGTAGTTGGTTACTATTCGGAGCTTAATTCCCAGCTGCTTCGTAAGGTTGATGTTCCTGTCAAGTTGTCCCTGTTCTTTCACTGTCAACTTGTGTGAAGTATCTACATAGATGGCCTGGATATTTGCCCCCATGGTATACGACAATGTTTTTGCCCAGCGTAGCAATCGGCTAGAGAAGGGGCTAGGGCCAATGGCAACCAAAAGATGTAACCCCGATTTCCACGGTCCACGGATACGCTTTAACTGCAAGTAGTCGTGTAGCTGCTTGTCTACCCGATCCGCTACGAGGCGCAGTGCCATTTCTCTCAAGGCAGTTATGTTGCCCTTACGAAAGAAATTTTCTATAGCGTCTCTCGACCTTTCTGGAGTATAAATCTTTCCTTCAGATAGTCGTTGAAGCAGCTCCTCGGAGGTCAAGTCAACCAGCTCAATCTCGTCGGCATTTTCAAAGATTTCATCAGGCAAGGTTTCATGCACCACGATACCTGTAATTTGAGCTACCGTTTCTGAACGGCTTTCGAGGTGCTGAACATTTAGGGTTGTGTAAACATCAATACCATTCTCCAAAATCTCCAGAACATCCTGATACCGTTTTGCATGGCGGCTACCAGGAGCATTGGTGTGGGCTAGCTCATCAACCAATACAACCTGTGGTTTGTGCGCTAGGATGCTGTCCAAATCCATTTCCTGAATGGTGGTGGATTTGTATTCCATGCTTAACCGGGGGATTAGTTCAAATCCTTCCACCAGCATGGCTGTTTCTCTACGGTCGTGAGTTTCGACGTAACCTATAATTATGTCACTTCCTTTTTGCTTTTCGGCATGAGCGGTTTGCAGCATGGTGTAGGTTTTACCAACGCCCGCACACATGCCGAAAAATATTTTCAGCTTTCCACGCTTACTCTTTTCTTCTTCCCTATAAAGTGAAGCTAAAAGTTCATCGGGGTTCGGTCTATTTGTGTCGAAACTGCTCATTTTATTTTATCAGTCTCTAAATTTAGTAATAATACATTCACCCTAGGTTCACCCAAACAAATAAACTGTGGCGGTTCTATTAGCGAATCTAGCTTATGCAGCAGCTCCTGTTTTTGTACCGTGCTGTAATTCCTTGCTTTTGCTATTCTATTAACCTGCAAAAGGGCAGCTTGAGGCGAAATATGAGGGTCGAGTCCACTTGCTGATGCAAAGAGCATTTCGGAGGGAACATCGGTATGGCTGTTTAGATTATTGAATTTCAGAAAGTGATTTCTTCGCTCTTGCACAAGCTCTTTCAATTTTGTGCTTGTCAAACCATAGTTGGAACCACCCGAAGGCAATGGGTTATACGAAATGGCGGAAGGTCGAGAGTCAAAATATATACTGCTATCAAACTGTTGGCCTATCAGCATGCTCCCTATTGGCTTTTGGTTGATAGTAATAATGCTGCCATTTGCCTTTGTTGGAAATACAAGCTGCGCAATTCCTGTTATAAAAAGTGGGTAGGCAACACCTGTTAGAACAGTAAAAAACAGAAATATTTTGAGAGAAATTGCAATTGTTTTCATTTCATTTCTTTTTGTGTCCTTTTATGGTAGGCCAGCATGTCATTTATGGCCTTAATTGCGAAATCAAGCTCCATGAGTTTCCCTGAATAAATGAGAAGAAGATCTTTATCGGCATGTGCATCCAATTCTTGCATTTTATCGTACTCATTTTTTCTTCTATGAATGAGCATTTCACTTAAATTGTTGACAAGATTTTCCATAGCGCAGAATTTACAAATTGATCAGTATGTCGATTAGTTTAATGCCAATAAACGGTGCAACCATTCCGCCTACACCAAAAATCAACAAATTTCGGATTAGCGCGGTATTGGCTGGCACGGGCCGGTAACGTACCCCTTTTAGTGCCAAAGGAATAAGGAGGATAATGATAATTGCATTGAAGATTACCGCACTCAAAATGGCGCTTTGAGGTGATCCCAACCGCATTACGTTCAGTGCCGAAAGTGGGCCAACGCCGTTGTTGCTAGCATATAGCGAAAGGGCTATGGCGGGAATAATGGCAAAATACTTAGCCACATCGTTGGCAATGCTAAAAGTGGTTAGCGCACCACGTGTCATAAGCAATTGCTTTCCTACTTCAACAACCTCGATCAGCTTGGTAGGGTTGCTATCGAGATCAATCATATTCCCGGCTTCTCGGGCTGCTTGTGTTCCGGAGTTCATGGCTATGCCAACATCGGCCTGAGCAAGGGCAGGAGCATCGTTGGTTCCATCGCCTATCATACCAACTAAATGTCCGCTAAGCTGCTCTTCGCGAATACGGCGGAGTTTATCTTCGGGCTTTGCTTCGGCCATAAAGTCGTCTACGCCGGCTTCGGCAGCAATGGCGGCAGCAGTCAACGGATTGTCGCCAGTAATCATCACCGTTTTGATGCCCATTTTACGCAGCTCTGCAAAACGTTGTTTAATGCCACCTTTTACTATGTCCTTTAGGTGAATAACGCCCAGTATCTTATTGTCCTTTGCAACAACCAATGGCGTTGCGCCTTGCCGTGCTAATTCCGAAACAACATCCTGAACCTTTTGGGGAAAGAAGCCATTGTTGTTTTGCACAAACGTTTTAATGGCTTCAGCTGAACCTTTTCGTATGCTATAGTTAGTGGCACCGTCGGTGGAATGAATATCGACTCCACTCATGCGCGATTGCGCCGAAAAAGGGATGAATTGCGCGTGCAAGCTCTTAACATCACGACCACGAATGTTAAACTTTTCTTTAGCCAACACTACAATTGATCGGCCTTCGGGAGTTTCATCCGAAAGAGATGAAAGTTGGGCAGCATCGGCCAGCTCCTCAGCCGTAACACCTGAGGCCGGGATAAAGTCGGTTGCCATGCGGTTGCCTAGGGTTATGGTGCCCGTTTTGTCGAGTAGTAGCACATCAACATCACCTGCGGCTTCAATGGCCCTGCCGCTCGTGGCAACAACATTGCGTTGTAATAACCGATCCATGCCGCTTATGCCTATTGCGCTTAGTAAGCCGCCGATTGTGGTTGGAATTAGGCAGACCAGCAAGGCGATAAGCACAGGAATCGTGAGGTTTTGCGACATGGGCATTCCCGATGCATGGAGGCTGTAGCCAAAAAATGCGGGCAGCGTAACCACCGATAGTAAAAAGATGATGGATAGGCCTGAAAGCAAAATTGATAGTGCAATTTCGTTGGGCGTTTTCTGACGTTTTGCGCCCTCCACCAATGCAATCATGCGGTCGATAAATGTGTTGCCCGCCTCGGATGTAATTCGGATTAAAATTCGGTCGCTAATAACTTTTGTTCCCCCTGTTACGGCTGACCTATCACCACCGCTTTCTCTTATAACCGGGGCCGATTCACCGGTAATGGCCGATTCGTCTACACTGGCAATTCCCTCTACAACCTCACCATCCGAAGGAATTATGTCGCCCGCTTCACACACAACAACATCGTTCATTTTAAGATCAGAGGCGTAAATCGGCACCTCCTCCTTTCCACTTAGCTTACGGGCTTTGGTTTGGGTGCGATTTTTTTTAAGGCTTTCTGCCTGTGCCTTACCACGACCTTCTGCTATTGCTTCAGAAAAATTGGCAAACAGAACCGTAAACCAAAGCCATATTGAAATTTGAAGATTAAACGATGAAAAGCTACCTTGCAAAACCCCGGAGATAGTAATGATTGACGTTAATGCTGCCCCAATTCCCACAATGAATATAACCGGATTCTTTATTAGTAATGCCGGATTCAGCTTGGTTAAGCTGTCTTTCACTGCTCTTAAAAGCAACTGCTTGTTAAATATGCTTGTATTTTGCTTCGTATTCATTGCCTTATTCGATTTTAAAAGGTTACTCCACTCTTCAGTAACAGATGCTCAACAATAGGCCCAAGCGATAGCGCAGGAAAGAATGTTAACCCCCCAACTATTAGGATTACTGCAATTAGCAGCCCTGCAAACAACCAGTTGTCGGTGCGAAAAGTGCCGGCTGAAGGTGGCGTTATTTTTTTCCCCGCCAAGTTTCCGGCAATTGCCAAAACTGGAATAATTACGCCAAATCGCCCAATTAACATTCCAATGCCAAGGGTTAGGTTGTAAAAAATTGTATTGGCATTTAACCCAGCAAAGGCGCTACCATTGTTTCCTGCAGCCGAGCTGTAGGCATATAGTATCTCCGAGAGTCCATGTGGCCCCGAATTATTAAGGCTCGATAGACCTACATTACTTACCGATGCCCACGCCGAGAAGAGAAGAATTACGAAGCTTGGTGCGAGAACTGCAATTATGGCCATCTTAACCTCGAACGATTCAATCTTTTTCCCTAAATATTCTGGGGTTCTGCCCACCATAAGCCCGGCTATGAAAACCGTAAGAATTATGAATACTATCATTCCATACAAACCGGCTCCAACACCACCAAAAACAACCTCTCCAAGCATTATATTTATCATGGCAACCATACCGCTAAGAGGTGAAAGGCTCTCGTGCATTGCATTTACAGAGCCATTGGAGGCTGCGGTTGTGGAGGTTGACCAGATTACGCTGTTTGTTATTCCTATCCGGGTTTCTTTCCCTTCCATCAGTGGCAAATGTCCAAAAATTGGGTTTGATGAATACTCCGCGTATAGCGATATGCTTAGCCCAATAACCAATAGAAACAGCATTGCTGTGAATATTGTCCAACCCTGGCGGATAGAGCCAACCATTTTACCATAGGTGAAGGTTAACGAGGCTGGGATAAGCAAGATTGCCAGCATTTCGAGGAAGTTGCTGAATGGTGTTGGGTTTTCGAATGGATGTGCACTGTTGGCATTGAAAAAACCGCCACCGTTGGTCCCCAGCTGCTTAATGGCAATTTGCGAAGCGGCGGGTCCCATCGGGATCACCTGCTGTCCGCCTTGCAATGTTTGAACCGTTTCGTAAGGTTTGAAATTTTGCACTACACCTTGCCCTACCAATACTATGGAAAGCAGTATTGAAAAGGGTAGGAGCACATATAGCGTGGAGCGCGTGAGGTCCACCCAAAAATTACCCAAGTTCTCGGTGGTTTTTCGAGATAATCCCCTGATGAGTGCCAGCAATACGGCTATTCCTGTGGCCGCACTTACAAAATTCTGCACCGTAAGCCCTACCATTTGCACAAAATAGCTTAGCGTGGTTTCCCCTGCATAGCCTTGCCAGTTTGTATTGGTCATAAAGCTAACCGCCGTATTAAAGGCTGAGTGCCACGATACGTTTGAGAGGTTAGCCGGATTTAAGGGTAGGTAGGTCTGAAAGAGCTGCAGAAGAAAAACAAATATAAATCCTGTCAAGTTAAAGAGTAGCAGCGCAAAGGTGTATGACTTCCAGCTTGTTTCCTCATGCGGATTAATTCCAACTAGCTTGTAGGTTATCCTCTCGAGCCAGCCAAATAGAGGTAGCATAAAATGTTTATTTCCTGAAAAAACATTGCTCATGTAGTTGCCCAGAATTGGTGCCAAACCAATAAGCGCCAAGAAAAACGAAGCCACCTGAATAATATCATGATTGGTCATAGCTAAAATTTTTCAGGTTTGATAAGGGAGTATACCAGGTAGGCAAGAACAAACACCGATACTATTCCACCAACAATATAGCCCGTGGAATTCGCTGTGTTCGAATTTGCTAAAAGGATAATTGCATTCATGCTAGCTATTTTTTGATCGATACAAAATTATGGTTGAACCTATAAGGATTCTACAAAATAGATAGCCAAGAGTATAAGGATTTTATAAAGAGGAGGATGGTTCAATGCTTCGAGGGAACTTCTTGGGCATGGGTTTTCTGCAATCAACATATTTGATTTGCAGTCGATACGTTGACTTTATGAGCGGTGGAATACTGAATTGAGGATAATGAGCCTTTGGCGAACTAAGCCTAGAGGGAATACGTGTTTATAGCACCATGCCAGAGTAAAAAACGTTCGACCCTGGATGGGGTCGATGGGGTGGGGTGGCAATACCCACTTTCAATAAGGGGTTAGTTTATTCCAACAAGCGATTTCTGGTTGATGCTAAAAAAATAATCCCGCAAGGGGAGGGCCGTAGCGGGATATAGAATGACTTTTTTGATTAGAGAATATTTTGTTCTACAACCACAATGTTTTTTAATAGATCCGCTTTTAATGGTGTCAGATTAAAGGTTGGTATGGTTACCGTTTGAATACCTGATAGGGCAGTTAAACTAGAGATATATGCCCTGATGTAAGGGAAAAGTATGGCAGGAGCATTTGTTACGAAGTAGCTATTCTTATATTCTTCAATATTTGCTTCCTTGGGAAATTCAAACATTCCCAACGATTTAATTCTGATTTTAAAGTTTCCCTTTGATTCCGTGAGGTTAATCTCCAGTTCAAGATGAAATTGATTCAGTTTTGGAAGAATTATCCCTTTGGGTTTAAAGGTCACAGTAACGCTGTTCAACTCAGGCCCAGACACTTTAATGTGAGATTCCTGAATTGTATAACCAAGAAAACTAAAAGAGGCATTGTTAGGTTTGCTCATGCTGCTAAAGCGTAATTGTTTTCAGAAGTTACTTCTTCATACCTATTGTTATACCCTGAGTATAACTTATCTGGTGAGTTTCCATTAGATATAGAGCCAGAATACTCTGCTGAAATCAACTCGTCTACAGTAGGTCCTATAAAGCCTAGCGCTTCTATTTCCTCCCACTCTTTTATGAACTCTTCATGGCTTACTGAAGCTAAGTGAGATTTCAATTGGTCGGTTAAAGAGGATTTCATAACTTTTATTGCTTGTAAATTTCTGGGTATACTACTTTAAAGGTGCGCAAAAGTAATCTTTTTTTCTCCATCACACAAACTTGAACTCTTGGTGCTGCATACATAAAGTTTTTATACTCAGTGGAAAAGTAGTAAATATTTCTTGAATCTGGATTATCTGCTGCCCGAATTGTAAAGTATCTTTGAAGAAAATCAGTGTGTCTTTTAAGATACTCAATTATATTAGGAACAGTTATCTGTGAAATTGGTTTAGTCTTTAATGCATCTTTTAATGCGGATGCCGCTTCCGATAGGATTATTTGATGTGAAACATCACCATGTATATCGAACATGGTAGGATCTCGGTTGATATCTATCTCAAAAATGACATAATTATCGGCACCATAAGTTGTCTTACCCCAGCTATGTGCCCATTCAATATTGGTATCCCAAAAGTAGTATCCAAGGCCAAGCCATGCTCTAGAATGCGTACACTTAATTGGACCTGATTCTTCAATCGCGTCTACATTGTCGCGCTCTTCCAAAGTATGATATCCTTTTGTAACAACCATACACAAATTTAGGCGAACTTTTGAAATATTAAAATAAATGTATCCTTCGCTATCGCCAGAAATTTCTGGCTGATGATATAAAAGCAATCCCGCTATGGGAGGACCGTAGCGGGATATTAAGGAGTTAGTTAAACTTTGTATTACTTAAAACGAAACCTGAATAAATACTCTGTTCAGGTGCCCATTCTTTTCTATTTGTTTTACCTTTATTTTTAACCGGTTACCGTTTTTTTTGTGAAACACTCGGTTGTGAATTATCTTAACATACCCCAACACACTATCACCTTTGAAAACCTTAACTGCATTTTTGTCATGGGAATTCTTTGGTTCCACTTCCCAACGCAATTCATCACCCACTTGTATTGTTTCCGATGGAATACTGCGTGAGGTTAGCCCACTTATTTCGGTAATAAAGCATAAGTCTTTTACAGGATGAAAATCTACTAGAAACTCAAAGTTATCGGTCGATAGCATTCCTTGGGTATGCGCAAGCATGTAGTATTTATCATCCTTAAACTTTGGGTTTATTGCCCAGAAATCTAAGAAACGATTAATGTCAGAACGGTCTGTCTTAATTAATCTTTGTCCAAACACCTCAAGTACATTATCGGTGTAAGTTTTATCTATTTCAGGAAAATCGGTATAAGGCGAAAATCCTTCCTTGTATGCCTCCTGTACTGCCTCCAAGTTATAGTTAAAGCGAACACTACTGCTGGAACCGCGACGAATAGTTCCAACAATTTTTCTTCTCTCTCCTTTTCCCTTTCTCCAAGTTAAGAATATGTTTCCTAACGCTTTCACTGTCTTAGTCCTTTCAGTTTGTTGAACCGCAAAGTTATCATTTTTGATATTAGCTCCTTCCTCTCAACAGGCAGTTTATGAATATTTAAGTTTTCAGGGAGGTTTCTATCTATATTACTAACTATTTCACGAAGCCGTTGTTCATTAAAACGGTTAGATACTACATCAATTATCGCATTTACTTCTGAGGGGTATTCATCCTTAACCTTCTCAATTAATCCAAAGTGCGAGAGGTGCTCATTTTCCCAACGTATCTCTGCCTTTCCTCTGTTTATATATGCATCAAGCATATTTCTATCGCTAAGCATTTTGGATACACGATCATCTTCAATCTCGCGCCCCAAGCAGCTGCCGCTATCATAAATTGGGGAAAAGGTTGATGGCATAATTAGGTCTACATTTTTGAAAACCTTATGTAAATCTTCTTTTTTTGTCTTATTAATTACGGAAACAAGCAGGATGCCTAGCTTACCAACAATTGTTTTTCCAATGTCAACACCTGTTTTTCTTATTTCAGCAATAATGTCGTTGTATTCTGTAATGAAGCCCCAGTTTTCTTGGTGTCTATCACTATTCCCGATAATACTGTCGAGAATGATGACCCGTATTATCTCTCTGATTGAATCTTCAAATCCAAATAATTTTAACGCCTCTCTAATAAATTGAAAAGTATAGGCGCTATACGATTGCTTATCTTGGGGGTTATAAGTGTTGTCATATCCTGAGAGATAGCGAATTCCTTCCGTAAGATTGTTTTTACCTTCAGTAACCATCGATTTTGAAATACACCCAATTTCTCCACTATTGTATGCTATATCATATTTGAGCATGTTAAAGCCAAGGTATTGACCAACCTCCGAGGCTATTATCTCCGACCAAAATTCAAACTTATAGTCTAACTTTTCTTTTTTTAACGATGTTTTAAAAAAATATCGCTCACCTGTTTCCGGGTGCGATACCACTATTTTATTACGTGTTCCTCCAGTTTGAAACTGAAGTTGCTGATTCCATTCTGATACATCAAAGTAATTGGCCATGGCACTATAACTTATAAATAGGCTTATCTATATTATGTCTCCAACCTATGTAAATTCACAAAGAATGGATTACTCATCCTCTTCATCATCTGAAGAATTAATAAATTGCCCTTCTTCATATATTGCCTGATCTCTCGCAATTGTCTTTCCCATCGCTTGCTCAATTCGATTAAGAATTTGGTTTTTACGGTTGTTAAAGAAACCATAAAAATCATCGCTATACATAAACTCAGGAGCTACGACATGTGATTTCAATATGGTATTAAACTCCTCTTCAGCAACAGCTGCACTGGCTTTTAATCGACTTAAATACTTACTTGGGGCATCACCACTCACTATTCTATTAGTGCGACCTGATAGTGGTGTTTTATTTATTATACAATCAAAATCATATCTTGCAATGCCGTTCTTTTCGCACCATGCCACAGGGAATATGTGATGAATATCAATTGATTCAGAAAAATAGGTGCTAAAATCAATTTTAGTGGCCGACAACCAGTCTTTGGTATTCTCATCCATAAGCAAGGCATACACTCCTTTATATGCAGCACTATTTCGCGTGCGTAGCGTATTTAGTCTAGATGGTGAAAAATTTGCATCGTAAATAGTCTTTGGCTCAACATTGTTGTTTTCAATCCAATCAACTACCTGTGCAATGTCCAATGCATATCTAGATTCATTTGCAGAACCATATAATTCACCGAAAACGCCACACCAGAACCAACGCATAAGCTTGTTCTTGTTTCCAATATTATCAATCTTGTTTCCAAGTTTTGCTAATATTGCTGTCATTGGAATAAGTTGTGTGCTATAAGGAAGATCTCTAGAATTGAAAATGTGATTTTCAACTAGAATTTTCGATGCCTTTATAAAGCCCTTAACAATATCATCTCTATACTTTTCATATTCTGCAAGGGATAGATTTAGCATCTCTTTTCTCTTAGCACTTACGGATGGTGCATATTCCACATCTCCATTTTGCAATTTCTCAATTCGCTTTTGGTAGGTAGAATATAACGTTATGGCTTGAATAATGTCAGTATTACTGGTGTTCCAGAGCACTCTGTAGGGTCGAAACTCATCTTTGATCTTTTCCCAATCCGATTTAAGGTCAAACTCATCCGATGCAAACGTAGCGGTAAGAAGCTCGAAGACAGTTAGCGAAACGCCACCAGTATTAACCTTTTCGAATACCTGACATACAGCTTCCTTGGGATTCTCTTTCTTCATTAAAATGACAGGAAGCATATACCCATTAAAGTTGTTTATTATTTTTTCTTCGAAATCATCCCAAAATTCAGATTTCTCACTTGCGTGATTCCAATACTTGTTAAATCCTTTTCTCCAAACACTGTATTCATCTACCATACAGACAGGATACATCAAATTCTTATATTCATACTCCTCCTTTGTTAGGTTAAGTACAATATCCCTCCCAATATTTGCTGTTACTATTTTATTTTCATTAATGGAGAAAATTGCTTCTTCTAAGTCCGTGCTCGGGTCCATTGCCTTTACCATATCAATATAGTACCAGCGTCGAATTTCGTAACCCTTTGTATTTCGAGTAGTAACAGCTCTGTTGGTGATTATTGCCTGATAAAGCGATGTAATACGTTGCTGTCCATCAAGTATTAACATGTCAGGCTTTGTTCCATTTATTCCTAAAACACCCTCAACTGGTTTTGTTTTAAATCTGATGCTTTCATTGCCTGTCTCAAGAAGCATGACTGCTCCAATCGGAAATGACTTTGCCACACTTGCAATAATTCCTTTAATGCGATTATCGTCCCAAACCCATCCCCTCTGGAAATCGGGTAGTTGTATTTTCCCCGAATTTACATCCTTTAATATCTCATAAAGGCTTCTTTTGGTTGAATCGAAAGACTCCATATTTGTTATATGTTAGTTACTTAATCAGTTTTAATTGTCTGGCAATATCTTGGGTGAATTTCGTTAATGGTCGTTTGTGGATATCTTCTTTATCAATATAGCTACCAATAACCATTCTGTGAACTAGTGCTTCATCAATTTTAAGAATCAAGGATAGCTCTTTAATACGTGAAGCACTATATGCTTTTGATTTCCAAAATAGTTCTTCGACAATGTCTATTTGTGTATTATATAGTTCCGAAATTCCATAGGTTTTGTCATGATTGGTTGCATATTTTGTATTTCCATCTTGTCCATGCTTAAACCCAACTTCAATATCGTCTCTGTTGTTTGAGAGTCGGTATTTGGCTTCGCTGCATTTTGTTATTTGAAATGTAAAACCTTCTAAAGGTGTGTCATTTGCATATAAATGAAAGTCTAAACCCAATGTTACATTCCTTGAACTCTTGGTTATATTGCAATTTCCACAAGATGGAATGAGATTGAAAAAAGATATACTCAACAATGGATATTTTGATTTAGGGAAAAAGTGATCTAATTGGAATCGAGATTTTTTATTTCCGTTTTTACTATTAGTAACAACTGTAAGCATTGCATTACAATAAGGACATGTTTTCAGACCAATAGTTTCTATAATTTTATGAGCATAACTTTTTCTGAACTCCTCATAATCTAATGCCTCTAAAATTTTTTTGCTAAAAGAATTTGTTTTCTTCCTTGTACTTGCATTTGGCCGATCATAAAATAAATCAGAATCCCATTCTTTTACAAATTGTTCCTGCTCTTCTGGACGGAGAAGAATAAACTTCTTGAAATCAGCTGTAATTTCTTCAAGAACTTGATATTCCTTGTCCAGTGAATTATATGAATTTCTCAATTTTAAAATTTCTGCTTTTGCTTTTGATATAGCACTATTCGCTTGTAAAAGTTCCTTGTCAACAAGTTTTCCAAAGTAATTATCAAGTTTATGGTCTATTCTTATGGGCCGCATCTCTTAATTGTTTATTTTCTTGTTTTAGTTCTTTAATTCTTGTAATCAGATCAACTCCTTTTGTATCGTATTGTTGTTCTTGAAATTTTTCGTTCCACATGTCCTGGAGTTGATTTTTGATTAGTGGCTCCCCAATTATTTCTATAAGGTTTAAACTCGATTCTTTATCAAAATTGAGTTTTTTACTTGTTTTAGCCTTGCTGTTAAGATATTCAATGAGATTGCTGATTTTTTGTTTTGCAAATTCACCAATAGTGTTTTTCAAGAAAAACGAATCGGAATATAGTGTATGAATATTTGAACCAAATGTTTGTTCATTATCTACTGCACTATAATTTAAGGAAGATTCGAAATTTTTCCTTAGGAATACAATGTTGCTTTTGGGTAGATCCGAAACTAAAAATGGAGAATGACTTGCAATAAACAATTGAATTTTGGTGTTTTTAAAAATGGTTCTCTCTGTTGTTGCAAATAGGTATGAAAGAAAATTCTGGAGTGTAGCCAGATACTTCCTCTGCCATTCAGGATGAAAACCAATCTCCGCTTCATCAAGTATAATACAAACTGTTTCTACTTCTGCTTCTGGTGAATTCTCTCTAAGAATTTGGTCCTTTGCATCATATAGTCTTGAAAATAAATCTAAGAACGCTTTTTCGCCACTACTCATATCATGCCATTCTGTGCTAATAAAACCAAAACTTGTTCCATTATTAAATGATTCGAGATATGTTTCGTAGTTTGATAAAAGTTCTACAACTGAGGCTTTGTTCTGTATCTCTATTTTACGACTTCCTTCGTCAAGAGAAGCAGTGTTTTCTACATTATCAATTATAGAATATGCGCTTTCAATTAGATTTGTGATATCTGCGCTACTTACAATAATTTGAGAATTGAAAAATTCTTTTGCTGCGTCATAAATACTTATCTTATTGTAATTTGAAATATTAACTCCCGATAAAATATCAAAATAATCTCCATTGTCGATATTTTTAAAGTAATTATATATAAGCGCTTCAACAAATGCAAGTTTGCATTTATGGTTTAAGGCTCTTGATGATAATAATTCATCAGTGTCAATTCCTTTTTTGATAGTTTTATTGATAAGCGAATATTCTGATCTAATCCTGTCTTTAAAATATGTAAATATCTTTTTGTCCTCAAAATCAATATCTCGAGAGTCATCGATATTGAAATTTACTACGTCAAAAATAAGACTAATGTATTTTGGTGGGGGAAATTCTAGGTTATCCAATAAATTGGAGTTAACCACCTTGATTTGACGCAATATGTTTTTGTGCTTATGGCGTAGTAGGATGTTTTTCCCTGGTAGACTAAAGTTATCAACGTTTGCATCTTTTTCTACTAAGTAATTGGTTGATATGTCGATGAAATCATTTTTATCTGGGTAGGGATATCCTTTTAAATCAAAAATACCTGAGTAAAAAATTGTTTTTGTTTTGTTTAATTCTATGATTTCTGTTAGACGTGACGAAAACAAAGGATAAAGACAAATTGGTATTTTGTCCCTTGAATTGTAATTAATTTTTATCTGCCATTCGTCTTTATATAATGGAGATTCGAAGTCTTCAGAAGCTTCTATAAATTCGTAGAGAGTATGATATACTTGTATCTTTTCCCCAAAACGAAGAACAGCAAGAAATTTGTCATTGTAATGTAGTCTGCTTGTATAAAAACGCTTTAAAAACTCAAGAAAACTAGTTTTACCTGCTCCATTTTCACCAATAAAGGCGGTGATATTTCGGATATTAGAAGAGTAAAAGTTTGAAGGGAAAGTGTGTAGTTTTATTATTTGTAGTTCTAGTTCTCTTGACTCTTTAGAATATTTCGAAAGAGTAAAGCTATATTCTCCGGTTAACGAAACCTCCTGAGGACTCGCTATTCCATCACAGTTTTCTATAAAAAAATACAATAATTCCATTTATTACAATGTTTATTTCAGAAATATTTGTCCCAAAACAATGTGCTTGTATTCTGCTGCATCAATGTTCTTACGGAGCTTGTCCGCTGTTTTCCAGAGTTGCTTTTCTCGGGGTTCTTCTGTTCCGTTTCCGTTTTTCTTTGCCATGTAGCCTATTCGTATTTTCAATGAAAGTTTAAAGGTAGCTATTTATTTGCGGTGTGCTGGTTCAAAATCAGCTCCTTTGTGCACCTTCATTTGTTGATTATATATATTAAAAGTAGCAATCATTTTCCAAAAAACATCAAAATGCGCTGCTGTTTCTTCTGTAAATAAAAATGCACCTCTTCGGGAAGTGCAAAAATCATCTTTTCGATCGTCAATATATTCCCCATCCAGCCGCAGCTCAAGTTAGTTTGCCGAGCTGCCATAATGCCCATGTCTTTTACCGTTTGGGAAATTGGGTTTGTTCACTGGAAAACGCACCAATTCAATGCCTTTTTATTGGCAATTAGCTGAATTACAATTGTTACATATGGTTGCATCAACCTGTTTTGGCTAGTATCAACAGCCATTCAATGGAGAAGTTCCAGCAGCTGGCAAAGCATGCCGTTACTATCCTTATTTCGTATTTAAATCTACTGTCCTAATTTCTTCGCCTATGCAAGCTTTCCCCTTACCCAGCTGTCGTGCTGCTGTGCCCAATACTCCGAAAAGGTTCCAAGCCGTGCGGCGGTTCTTGGATGGCAGAGTGGAATTACGGAATAGGGTTTGTCATTTATATTGATTTTATGCGGCACGCCATATTTCACCTTCGTGTTTATAAGTTGCGAAAGGCTTGTAAAGCTTCTGTCGTAATGGTTTATAAACCATCGAATGGGAATGTCGCCCAAAAGAATAATGGTCTTAGCCCCCGATGCCTCCAGCTCGCCAGCTATCTCCTTGCAGCGGATTTCGGCATTGTTTTTAATCTCATTTTCGTTGAATACCGGAACAGTGGCAGGAGCGAGGTTATACTTTTCAATAATTTCCTCGGTGTAGTGCTTCTTCAAAACGTAACTTTGGCTTGGGTTTACGCGCGATTCTGGCAATAAATCACAAAGCCATGCTTGGTCTCGGCTTACTCCTAGTGGATTGAGGAATAGCTTGTCGAGGGCAACGCTAGAGGGGCCATTCAACGAGTTGTTTGTTGGTATTTCGAGCCTCCCCAGCTCTGCTGGAATTTTTATGGACGAAATAATTTGTTCGGCATCGTCGCCTTTCCAAAATATGTAAGGTTCGCTAGCCACAGCCATGGTTTTTACCTTTTCTATGTTGTCGGCACCAATCCATCGTGCATGAACTGCGCTGGCATAAACCCCAAGAACAAAAACTTCTTTGTTGGGTGCGGTGTCCGTCTGCTGTACTCTAGTCAATTTTTCGCCAAAGGGGAAGTAGTAGTCTGCCATTATCTTGTTTTTTGTTAAATTTCTTGCTCTGTTGCTCGTGAAATGTGCATTTAAAGGTAGCTAAAGCCTGTTGTTATCCAAAAAAAACAACTATTAGCGATTGCTAAAACTTTGAGTTGGCATTTTGCCACCGTTTCCATTCGTCAAAAAAAACATCCAACAGGCAGTTGCTCAATGTGGTGTATCGAGCTGCCTTAATACCAATGTTTTTTACAGTTTGGGGAATGGGAGGCTGCTTTTGGCAAGGTATGTTCTTTGCGCTCCAGTGCAATTTCCGCCAACAGGGATTGTAATTACTATCTCAGACAAAAGTGCTTGTGTCAACAATCAAAATCGCTACATTTGAATTACGTAACGTTTAGTAATCAGTATGAAAAGCATTCTTCGATTTATTGGTATAGTAGTTTTAGGTGTCAGCATAGGCGCAACCAACCTTGCCGCCCAAACACTTAGCGGTGTAGTTATAGATGAGCATGGCGATCCGGCCATTGGTGCCTCCGTTTACCTCGATGGAACCTCCATTGGCTGCAGTGCCGATGCCTATGGACATTACTCCCTAACGGTTAAGGAGCCAGTAAATACAAATCTGGTGGTGAGCATGGTTGGCTACCAAACGGTGGTATTGGCGAACCCTTTTCAGCATCCCGTTCAGAAAATAGTGCTGCAGCCCACTACTGTAGAAATTAAGGCATTGGTAGTTACCGGCGATGGATTCAGCCGAAAGCAAAAGCTTAGGATATTTCGCCGCCAGCTGCTGGGGAATACCCAAGCTGGGAGACGCTGTCGTATTTTAAATGAGGAGGTAGTTACCTTTAGCTATAGCAAGCGCGATAAGTTGCTTGAGGCCATGGCGAGCAAACCCCTCGTAATTTTTAATCCATACCTCGGATATAAAGTTACTTTTGACATGGTTGAATTCCAAGTAAAATTTAGCGATAATACGCTGTTGAATAATAGCATGAGTGGTTCATATTTTCTTGGAACCATCTTTTTTAAAGATGATAAAGAACCAAATGGGAAGGAGGAAATTCATCGAGCAAATTGCTATGATGGCTCAGCACTCGATTTTTTTCGTGCTATGCGCGATCATACTTGGAAGCAGCGGCAGTTTGAGCTCATTTCGGGTGGCTCATTAATCTCGCCCGACAGCTGTTTCACGGTTAGTGATTCGGCTGAATATAAAAAGGTCACAGTTCTTAAGAGAAAACTAAGAGGCTTGGTGTTAAGTGGCAATCCTCTAACAAATTCTACAATAAACCTAGGGATTGTTTATCGAAGAAGGGAGCAGTCGTTTGTGGTATTTAGAACCAAAACCTTTTACCTCGACAGCTACGGCAACAACTCAGAGCCAAGCAAGATTTCATTTGGCGGCGAGCTTGGTGCAAAACGGCTAGGTGATATGCTTCCCCTCGACTATGTGAAGCATCCCAAGGCTACGGTAAAACATTAGTAGCTAAATATATTCACCGTAGGCAATAGCCAGCTGCAACGAGCAAATTTCTGGGTTTGAATGGCAATGGGGCACAACTGCTATTCCGTTCTGTTTAATTGTTTGTGCAGTGGTTTACTCCTCAAATAGCTTTGGAAGAACGTGCTGAAGCGTTTTCTTCACCTCCTCGTTGGAGGCTGGTTCGCGGGGGATAATCAGTATGGTGTCGTCGCCGGCAATGGTGCCAGCAATCTCCTTGGAACGAAAGGAGTCGATGTAGATGGCCACGCTGCTGGCAAAGCCTGGAAGCGTGCGCACAATGCCAAAGTTGTATGAAAATTCAAGTGAGATAACGCTCTCGGTGGGAAGATTCAGCGAGGAGGGCATACGGTCGTGCATTCCCATCTTCTCAGGCAAAACGTATATGTAGCCCTTTTCGTTATCGGGCATCTTAGCTACCCCAAGCGATTTCAGATCGCGCGATAGCGTTGCCTGCGTAAGCTCGTAGCCCA
This sequence comes from Williamwhitmania sp., assembly GCA_035529935.1. Classification (NCBI taxonomy): domain Bacteria; kingdom Pseudomonadati; phylum Bacteroidota; class Bacteroidia; order Bacteroidales; family Williamwhitmaniaceae; genus Williamwhitmania; species Williamwhitmania sp. The sequence continues at coordinate 17,704 of DATKVT010000232.1, forward strand.
GCTGTC
>DATKVT010000233.1 GCA_035529935.1 Williamwhitmania sp.
CCGGTTCAAGTGAGGTTACGCCGACAGATGTCAACGTGGACTGTGCCCCAGCCCTTAAAATATTGCACGCTGCATTAAAATCTCGATCAAGTTCCAAATAACAGTTAGGACACTTGAAAACGCGATCTTTTAATTGCAGTGGCTCTTTTAAAATTGAATAGCAAGAACTGCAAGTTTGACTTGTGTTCTTAGGATCTATTAGAATGAGTTGCCTACCAGCGTATTCTGCTTTGTAAGCAACATATTGAATTAAAGTTGACCATGATGCATCAAGAGTAGCCTTGTTTATATTAGTTATTTTAGCAAGTATGGTGGATGGTGTTAATTTTTCCATAACGATAACATCATAGGAGTTGACTATACGACGTGATAGTTTGTGCAGAAAATCGTTTCTTTGATTTTTGACCTTTAAATGGGCTTTTTGCAAAGTTACTTTTGCTCGGTACCTTCTTTTACTACCACGCTGTTTAAGAGCCAACTGTTGATTGAAAAAAGCAATCAAGGCTTCGTTCTTCTTGGTGAAGGATGGCTTGTCAATGACGGAACCATCTGAGAAGACTGCATATTGCTTGATTCCAAGGTCAATGCCGACTGCAATTGGTGGATTATTCTGTGGCAAATGTTCCGGTTCAACTTCACAAGAAAGGCAAATAAACCAATGGTCTGCCTCTCGGCGCACTGTGCATGTTTTGATTTTACCATTAATTGGTCGATAACCGTGAATTTTTACATGACCTATTTTTGAGAGAAAAATTTTCTTTTCTGTGACTTTAAATCCACCCTGTGTATACGTGAAACTATCATAGCGAGAATAACCTTGAAAACGAGGAAAGCCGGGCTTTTCGCCGTGCTTGATGCGACGGAAAAATGCTCCATATGCCAAATCAAGACGTTTTAGAACATCTTGTAAGACTTGAGAGAAGACCCTTTTGTATGATGTAATAGCTCTTTTGAGATCGGGTAATTCATTTATTTGGCTGTAGCAGGAGGGACTGCGCCCCGTCATTCTATAAGCAATAATTCGCTCTTCGAGAGCTGCATTGTACAAATTACGACACCTATCCAATGTCCAACACAATTTTTGCCGTTGACTTTGGTTGGGGTAAATGCGTAGCTTAAAAGTTTTCTTCATACTATTATTATGGCATTTTGAGACAGAAAAATCAACTAAAAATAAAATTTCCTTGTAAAAATGAAAACTAAAACCACAAATATTTCAAGGTCGCTGACTTTTTTGGTCCTCTATATATGTAAATTTGAGACTTTTTTCAATATTCTCGCGTTGAAAACTTCGTCTCACCTTGAGACATATTACCAAATGGTAACATATTACCCAACGTTACCAAATGGTAGCATTTCACTTAGAGATTCAGATAATCATATCTTAAATCCTAAAATGAGAAAAGCCCGGTGTTAACCGGACTTGTGTATTTTTTCATTTTGAGAATATTTTGTGTGTATCATACCAGAAGTATACTTTGCTGTACTTGAAAGTCAATTACATTATGTTGAGAAATTTTTTAATTTTGATTTGACTTTTGGTTTCTGCACTATATAATTGTTGTAGAACCTAAAAACACGATTCGTAAGTCCGATAATATTATCGCGTTGAAAATTAGCTAAAGAAATGGTGGTGGAAACTAATTTGGAAATTGGGTTAGAGCCTATGGGTCCCTTTGTGGCGTCGAAAAAATTTGTAAAAAAGTCTTGACACACCGTGGGGGCGGGGTATAATGAAGATGAATAGAAGATAACTTTTGAAACAAAAGCCAATTAAGAAACGGGGCTAAAATGAAAGTTTTCCTAGTTTTTTTCTTTAATACCAAAATGTATTCTCTTTTTTATCAAAAGGTGGCAGACGCGTTAATGGCAGCAACCCATATTGATGATCAATGTGGTCCTTTTGTGATTGTTGTCAAAAATAATAAAATTATTCCTGTTAATGCTTTGACAAAATTGGTGCGCCCGGTCGGGCGCGATAGTTAAAAAGTTTTGTTAAATATTTTCAATCCGAAGGGGAAAATATGATTACCGATCTGAAATTTTACAAAGATGCTGGAGAAGATATGGCAGAAGCCGTAAAGGGAAAGGATTTTAAAACCATCAAGGAAATTTTCCGATGGATGGTAGAAGCCGTTGCAATGGAGGTAGTCTATTTGGATAAAAATGCGGCAAGAGAAACATTCT